>JBEDEK010000049.1:0-5891 GCA_041175745.1 Bacillota bacterium
GTCTTAACTTATAAAGAAACAAGAAATAACATTTTGCGATTTGAAGATTCAAGTAAGTTATCACCAGCCTTATCTTTGGGATTGATTTCGCCAAGAAAAATTTATTGGGAATTAAAAAGGGTAGAGGAAACCATCAAGAAAAATCAATCAACCTATTGGATTTGGTTTGAACTACTTTGGCGAGATTATTTTTATTACCTGCATTTACAACAAGGCAATCGTTTCTTCTTGCTAGAAGGAATCATGAATGTCAAAAAGAATTGGCAAGCAAACCAAACTTATCAAAATGCGATTCTACAAGTTAAAACCGGATATCCACTGATTGATGCCAATCTCAAAGAGTTATTTCAAACAGGCTGGATGTCGAATCGCGGTCGACAAAATGTTGCCAGTTTTATCTCTAAGATTCTCAAACTTGATTGGAGAATGGGTGCTGCTTTATTTGAACACTATTTAATTGATTATGATGTGTCTAGCAATTATGGAAATTGGCAATATATCTCAGGCGTTGGTGTTGACCCTCGTGAAGATCGTATTTTTAATGTCAGCTTACAAGCAAAAAAATATGATGAAAAAGGGGAATATATTCAACATTGGTTACCGGCATTATCTAAACTTCCTGTTCCACTTCTTTATCAACCATGGACGATTAACGGCCTTGAAATGGAAATGTATCAATTTGAAATTGGAAAAGATTATCCTCATCCAATCGTGAAAGACGTACGTGTTGAATTACGAGATTAACCTTGCACTAATTTAAGAAATGCTGGTAAAAAAACAGGCAGGTCTTTTGGGGTTCTTGAGGTAACATAATTACCATCGACCACCACCGGAGCATCCACATAAATCGCCCCAGCATGAACCAAGTCATCCTTGATGGAATAATAGCTAGTTAATTTTCGACCCTTTAAATCACAAACCGACGCCATCAACCAAGGTCCATGGCAAATCGCTGCCATTGGCTTTTTCGCATCGGCAAATGCCTTTGCAAAAGCGACGATTTCACTTGAACGTCTCATGTAATCTGGAGAAAATCCTCCAGGAATCACTAACCCAGCATAATCATTGGGATTGGCTTCCTTTGCAGATAAATCACTGGTCGCTAGCATCCCATGTTTACTCTTATAAGCTTGACCTTTAATTGCTCCAATCAAATGCACAGCAAAGCCAGCTTCTTGTAACCTAAAATAAGGATAGTAAAGTTCATTGTCATCATAGAGATCGGCAACTAGGATAGCGATCGTTTTCATCATGAGTCCTCTTTTCTATAACATAACCGATAAATCAACCATTCACAATCAATACACTTAAAGTAAAAAATCTACCGAAGTAGATTTTTTTGTTACGTTGGTGACCCGTATGGGATTCGAACCCATGAATGCCACCGTGAAAGGGTGGTGAGTTAAGCCGCTTCTCCAACGGGCCATGGCGCCTACTGAAGGGATCGAACCTTCGACCAACCGGTTAACAGCCGGTTGCTCTACCGCTGAGCTAAGTAGGCAGCAGCGTAGATTTACGCGAAAAAAATAATAGCATAATCCTAAGCCATTATCAATCAAAAGCACCAAGAAAAAAAGGAGTAGGATTACCTACTCCCTATTTACCATTAGACAGCGTAGGTTTCAGAAACTTGTCTAGCAATGTTACTCGCCGCAGTGTTGAAAATCCCAGTAAAGGCTACCGACATCGCGCCAAAAATCATTAAGACTAACAAAACACCAAGAATTTGACCTTTTAATTCAGCCATATTGCTCCTTTCTAGTAATAGATTCCAATCACCGTATGGCGCACAATCGCCATCGTTATTGGATCACTACTTAAAATTAAGGGATTGACGATCACTTCAAGCTTAAACGACAACGTATCGCCAAATTGCGGTTGACAGTAAGCAATACAACTTAAGGAAAGACCTTCTGTGCTTGCCCATGTTTGGTGGGATGGAAATAACCCTCCTTCTAAGGAAATCCTTTGAGCCATCGTGGTCGCAAAGGATTGCAAATGACTATGTCGAGCTTGAATGATAGCGATATCCCCTGTTATTAATAGGAGCTGAATCACAAGGATAAGCGATAAAATCATCCCCCATTTAGATGCCATAAAGCATACCTCCAATCATTTGCATGACACCCACCAATAAAGTCATGGCAATCAACGCCGTTGCAATCATCACCAAATTATTTTGTTGTTGCATTTTTTCATGAAATTGTAAAAGTTCTTGTTGGTAAAATTGTTGTTCAACTTGATCAAATAAGTATTGAAATTGTTGCAGCTGTCTTCCATCCCCACCTTGATTTTCTAGTTGATATAAAGAAAATAAAAGTTGTTCGATCATCAAGGATTGAAATTTTTTTGCAAAATGTAAATAGGGCTGAATAGATTTATCTAGATCGATATCCATAAGTAAATCCTGGAAAGCTTCAGCTAAATTCGAATCAAGAAAAGGTAAAGTAGTTTGTATGGCTTGATATGGCATTTGCCCTTGAAGTATTAAAACTTTAATCAAACCATAGGCATCCATCATTTGTTTTTGTAAAAATCGGGAATAAGATTCAACTTTCACTTGTTCTTGTAACCATCGCCAAATGAATAAAACCATCACAAGCCCAGTGACAATCAATCCAATATGAAACCAATGCCAAGCCAACCATCTTAAATAAAAAATGAAGGCAATTAAAAAAGTGATGATGAACAGATTCGTTTGATTGAATTTCATCTTAATTTTCTTTTGATCTGTACCCATTGATAAGACCAAATACATTGGGATATCGGTATCAAGGCTAGTATCAACACGATTAACATTTGAAAGATGATGGTATCTTCCATAATTGTGTATAAATCAGTTAGCGAAAGTTTAGATAAAATTAAAACGAGCAAATTCAGCATCCATAAAAACAACCATTGGAAAAAGTACCTTTTGGTATATCGGTAAACCTCAATGCGTCTAGTTTCCATTAGCCGTGTTTGTAATAAGATACTTTCAAATAAAGACATAACATCCCCACCCTGTTGTTCATAAAAACCAAGTGTGGAGGCAAATATATCGTAGATAGGATTATGAAAGCGTTGTTTTAAATTGATGATACTTTGCATTACATCGTTACTGGTGTACATTTGCAGCCAATAAACTTTTTGTAATTGATAACGTTGGGATAAATCAACAAAAGTTTCAGTAATCGTTTTTTTAATTGATAGAGTCGTTATAAAAATTTGTAACCAATAATACATTTCTTCATCAACTTGATTAATATTCCATTCGCGTTTCCAGAACTGTAAAACGTAAAACCAAAGCATCCAAATGGAGATAAAGAAAAAAATCATCCAAATCGATATCGGTATAAACCAAATGAGAAATGCCACCAATGGTATCGTTAATAACCAAGCATATAAAATACGTTTTACCATGTTTGGATCAATTCGTTAACGTCTTGTTCTGTGATGGACTCATCAAAACGATAGATTTGACGAGTATGTAGAATTTGGACCACTTTGATTCTTCTTTCTAATGCTTTTTCTGTGATCGAAGACTCCAGATGAATGAGGATAGGAAAGGCCTCTTTTACTTCATTTAATAAATGATCATGGAGGGAAACAGATTCGCCGATTAATAACATGCTAATCATACGTGCGTAAATATGGTCAATATCATCACTATGAAGGGTGGTAATGATTGGATGACCGGTTTTGACTGATCTTAAAACTTCTTTAAATTCTTCTCCTCGTGACTCTGCAATTAGTAACCAATCAGGATGTGAACGTAAGGCTCCTGCAATCATATGTTGAAAATCATATGGCTTTGAAATTTGCCATATCGTTACATCTAATTGAGGGAAATCTATCCCATCAAGTTCAAGAATATTATCAAGAACAATAACGCGTTGTGATTGGGGAATTAATCCAAGTAATTCTTTTTGTAATTGGGTTTTACCTGACCCCGTTTTTCCTGCAATCACAAAGGAAACTCTTTGACAGATAAGAAATTGAAACAATTGTCTCCATCGACTATTTTCATGAAGAAAGCGGTAGAGATTTTGCCCTGGTAAGGTATGAATCCGAATGGCAAACGAAAGCGAAGGTTGAAAATGTTTACGACTTATCGATGGTCCCACTGCAAAGATACGATAACGCATCACACTCATGTCAACGATGGGATCTAAATATGTAAAAGGTACATTCATAAAATTAGCTAATTGCTTTATGATCTGGTAAGCCTCTTTATACGTCATCAGTATTGCTGCTTTTTTTCTTCCATCCATCGTTGATTGATAAAAAAGAGACTCCCCATTATAGGTAATGTCTGTGACATCCTCTTGCATTAACAAAGGTCCTAGGATTGAATGTTCTAGAAAGATACGGGCTTTTTCGACATCACTCATTTCGAAACCAATTGATAGTGTCGTGAAAATGAGATGGGTTGAACTTTTAAAAGGATACGTAATGTCGTTAGAACGCCATAACATTGAGATTCACATCGCGTGATTTGATCGACCTGAAAGAATTCAAATTCAATGGTGAATTCGGTCACTTCATCAGTAAGATGTATTTGAAAATACGTTTGAATCCCATTTTGAATGATTTGAGGATCTAGCCAAAATTGAATCAAGGATTCTTCAATGGATGTTGACACATATCTATGAATCACACTTGGGGTTAAGGAATCAAAAACTGTTTGAAATCGATGCACAACCATACTGAAATGGAATAACGATAAACTTAAAATAAAACCTGGAAACATGAAGAATAGACTATGCATAAATTTTTACACAATTGGTACTGGAGATACATCCACCAAATAAGGCCATATTTGCAAGATAATAAAAGGAATACTCAATTCGAAGTTGATGAAAGTGAATGAATGTAAATTCAATCTTCATCCGTTGTTCTTTTAAACTTTGAAACCCAACAATTGGGAAAAATAAGTGATGGGTCGGAACGTAATCTTGGAGAGGAATCTGACTTGGCATCAGGGTTTTTGGATGGACATATAGTTGAGGAAGGAAGAATTGGACAGTATCGCCTATCAGTTGAAGATTTAAGGGGATAACGCGAAATTCATTTGACATTAAATTTAATCCTTCTAGGCTAGGATGGTTGGCTATTAAGAGTCGAGCATCGCGTATTTCAATATCTTTTGCCAATACTGTTAATATTCGCATTTTCATGTTGGAAAGGTTTAACCTTCCATAGGTCTGATGAAATTGCTCGACAGCCATTCCTTCAAATCTTAGATGCTCATGGTCATACTTAATCAATCCACTTCCATCTAATCTTGTAATCGTAGGACTCGATAAAAAATGAGCAGATAGATCTTGTACTAGGAAATTTTGACGGGGATGCACTTGTATATTGATATTGCTGGCATAGTTTGCCCTTGATGCATAAAGCTTCAAGTTGGCAACTCCCCCATCAAATAATGTACCAGGAAGGTCTAGTGTCTTTTGAATCATCATCCTTGGGGAAAAGGATTGAATGTACACCAAAACTTCATGATATTTAGAATTTGAAAGTCTCCATGCTAAGGTAATATCATCTCCAAATGTATTAAAGAACTGAAAGGAAGCACGCGTTCCTTCCGCGATAGAATACGGTGGTATTAAAAGATTTTGATAACGACGATACTCAGATGTACCTCCACCGCCATCTTCCTGAAAGATCATCATAAGCATTAAAATAGAAAGGAATAATTTCATCTTACTTAAAGAAACTAAGCAATTCTTTTAGCGCTTTGTTTTTAATACGATAATACGTACTTCTCGCATAGAAATTCAACCACCACTGTTGATCTTTCATATTAATGAAATCATTAATAATGATTTGCCTAGACTCTTCGATCAAGTGCTGCAAAATGTAGTGGAACGCTTCAATAAACTTCATATTATTCAAATATAAAGAAC
>JBEDEK010000050.1:0-3256 GCA_041175745.1 Bacillota bacterium
TTTATTGACTACGTTTCCACCCCGGAAATTGCCATTCAAAACATGGGATATATTGGCTACACTTCCTTTATCGCGGGTGATGAAGTCTTACAAAGTGTCATTGATCTCAATGCTGAATATAATGATGGTGTTGATACCGAATCCCTCGTAACCTTAGATTTAGGTTATTTCTTTGAAGGTACAACGGAAACGTTAAGTGCAGAAGATATGGTGATTGATGTCCAAAATCATCGCCAAATTATGACGCAATATCCTTTACCAGAAACAATTATCCGCACCGCCTTATTCGCTGACTTTGGTGAATATAACGCCCCCATTGCCGAAATGTGGGAACGCGTAAAGTCACGCTAGTCCGTTAAATTATTGAAACCATCGAGTGATAATGTTAAAGTTATTAACGGCCATCACTCGGTGGTTCCTTAGCCAAGTGGTAAGGCAATTGACTGCAACTCAATCACCATCGGTTCGATTCCGATAGGAACCTCCAAATGGCAATGTGGCTGAATACTTTGCGCCCGTAGCTCAATTGGATAGAGCGTCAGACTACGAATCTGAAGGTTACGTGTTCGACTCATGTCGGGCGCGCCAAGTAGATCGGGAAGTAGCGCAGTTTGGTAGCGCATCTGCTTTGGGAGCAGAGGGTCGCAGGTTCGAATCCTGTCTTCCCGACCATGAATTCCCAAAACACCCCCATCGGGGTGTTTTTTGTTTATAATGATGGCAGTAAATTGTTCTCTTTTAAAAAGAAAGCATCTTGATCATGAAAAAAATAAAATTATTTGATTTGAGTCCGTTTCAATTTTTCCTCACCTCGATGAATGGGATGGTCTATGGTTTATTTGCCACCTTGATTATTTCTGTCATCCTCAATCAATTAGGATTGTTATTAAATTTTCAACTCACAGAAACGTTTAATCTTGGCACGGAAATCACGCGAGTGTCTGGAATTGTTCGTGGGTTTTTAGGCGTAGGTATCGGTGTTGGCATTGCTTGGGCGCTTAAACTTCAAGGACTTAAATTGATTGGTGCGATGGTCATTGGTGGATTATCTACCGCGTCAGGATTAGCATTAAGAGCCGACCCACTTGTCGCCTATGTGACGACCATTTCTGCATTACTTTTGGTGGATTTGGTGTTCAAGAAAAAAACACCTTTCGATATTATTTTGATTCCATTATTTTCTATCTTAACGGGAACACTATTTACCTTGTTGTATTTTCAACCGATTAGTTCGATTGCCAGTGCCATCGGCGAGTTTGTGAATTCTGCCACCACGTTACAACCATTTTTCATGGGGGTGATTGTCAGTGTGTTGATGGGTATCATTTTAACTTCACCTTTTTCCTCTGCTGGGATTGCGATATCGTTTGGTATTTCTGGATTAGCAGGTGGCGCGGCAGTGATTGGCTGTGCTGTTCACATGCTTGGGTTTGCCGTGATGGGTCGAAGAGATAATGACCTAGGTACGACGATTTCGGTTGGTCTAGGTACGTCGATGTTGCAGTTTAAAAACGCGATGAAAAAACCAATGCTGTGGTTACCTGTCATTATTGTCAGTGCCGTTCTAGGACCGATTTCAACGATGGTATTTCAAACCTTAACGGATGCAACTGGAGCGGGGATGGGAACTTCAGGATTGGTTGGACAATTTGCAACGTTATCTGCGATGGAAGGTAATTTAGTGGGTGCGCTCTTATCGATTTTTATCTTACAAATTGCCTTACCGATTATCTTGGTCTGGATCGTCGATGGCTATGCAAGAAAATTAAAATGGTATGGCGAAGGCGATCTCAAAATATAATCGATATCATTAAGTCCCAAACATTGGGACTTTTTTATTTCTAAAAATAATCCTTTACATCTATCAAGTAATTTTATAAGATAAATGCATCTCTTAGATAGAGGCGCAATCAACAAAAGTAATGTGGTGAGAGGGAACTCTGTGATCCACATGAAAGGGAAGATTGCCGAAACAAGATATTGTCAAATGTCTTGATTGGGCTAGGGAATAACATTCCTCTAGACTCCTACCATGTATGTGGTAGAGGCGCTATCGATACAAGAAGACATTTATTATTTTGTCTCCTTAGGCATCGATAGGCGCGATGCTTATTTTATTTTAAGGAGGTAAAAAAAATGAAAAAGCACTTCGCCCTATTCGCAGTCATGCCAGCCCTTGCATTAGCAAGTTGTGGCACGCTCCCACCCGCATTGGAAGATGGGATTCTTACTGTTGGACTAGAATGTGGTTACGCCCCATTCAACTGGTCGACGACAACTGCAACCGATACCACCGTTGCCATCCAAGATTCTTCATTTTTATGTGATGGTTATGATGTTCGTGTATCCAGTTATTTAGCCGAGCAACTTGATGTAGAATTACGGATCATCAAAACCGATTGGGATGGATTAATTCCTTCTTTAACCTCGGGTAATATTGATGCGATCATTGCTGGGATGACGGATACACCAACTCGCCGGGAAACCATTAGTTTTTCACAACCATATTTTGAAACCCGCTCTGTGATGATTGTATTACCTGGTTCTGACTATGCAGATGCGACCACTGTCGCAGACTTTGCAGGGGCCACTGTTGTTGCCCAACAAGGAACATTACAAAATGACATCATCGCCGGTTATGCGGAAAGCGATGGTTGGGTGCAAGGCGATGCCTATCCCACCTACCCTGATGCATTAACTGCATTACTATCAGGATCTTCTGGTATTGATGCGATCTTAGCCGAAGAACCTTTTGCCCTCCAAATGTTGACCCAACATGCAGATGCGATTTCTTTAATCACCGTATTGGATGACGAAGGTCAACCTAACGATGATTTCTTAATCACGGTCTCGGTTGGTTTAAGAAAAGCGGATACTGCTCTATTAGAAGGCATTGAAGAAGCTTTAACTGCGTTAACCGAAGAAACCCGTTTAACCTGGATGGCGGAAGCAAGCGAACAAGCAAGCAATCTCGAGTAAATTAAACGTATATGCCACAAGGGTTCTTTGAAGGAGTATGGTTCTTAATTACCAAGCATTGGTTCGTCTTTGCGATCGGTGTGTTCACCACATTATTTATTGCAATTACCGGCACCTTAATTGGGATTGTGCTTTCCCTTCCCCTTGTGGCCTTACGGGTGTTACCAAAGCAACCGATGGATTCAAAAGTCTATCGGTTTTTTCGTAACATTGGCAATGGTTTTTCCAAAGCATATATCCAAGTCTTTCGCGGTACACCGATGATCGTTCAAGCCAC
>JBEDEK010000051.1:0-5472 GCA_041175745.1 Bacillota bacterium
ACTTTTGCACCTTCCGCTAACTTCATCCCGCGAACACCAGCAGCCGTTCTTCCCATATCACGAACATCACTTTCTGGGAATGTGACCATTTTACCGGTGGATGATGCAAGACTGATCAATAAATTACCAGTCGTTTGTTTCACATCGAGGAGCATATCGCCTTCGCGTAATGAAATCGCAATTTTACCGTTTTGGCGGATGGATTCAAACTCTTTAATTTCTGTACGTTTGACCACACCTTTTTCGGTAATAAAGAATAAATAGTGTCCTTGGGTATACTCGTCTACAGAAATGATGGATTTAATCGTTTCTTGTTTTTCTAAACTTAACAAGTTCACAACTGGAATGCCTTTTGCAGTTCTTGCAAATTCAGGAATTTGATAACCACGTAAGCGATAGACTTTACCAAGATTGGAAAAGAATAAGATGTCGGTGTGGGTTCTAGCGTTAACGATGATAGAGACAATATCGTTTTCATTTAACCCTGCGCCTTTCACACCTCTTCCACCTCGGTTTTGGGTTCGGAAAACTTCTGGCAATTGGCGTTTAATGTAACCATTTTGTGTCATGGTGATGACAATGTTGGTTTCCGGGATGAGATCTTCATCTTCAATCGATGAAAGATTGTCAGAAATTTCGGTCATCCGATCATCACCAAATTTATCAGCAATTACATCTAAGTCCGTGAGAATAACATCAACCACCATTTGACGATTGCCAAGTAATTGTTTGTAATAGGCAATATTCTTTTCGAGTTGTAATTTTTCGTCTTCTAATTTTTGCTTTTCTAATCCGGTTAAGCGTCTTAGAGGCATGTCGACAATTTCTTTGGTTTGTCTTTCAGAAAGGTTAAACCGTTGAGCAAGTGTGTTTCTGGCGACGTCAATGTTGGCGGATTTCTTTAAAATATCAACGATTGCATCAATATTATTAATCGCGATTAAATAACCATTAACGATATGGATGCGGTCTTCGGCTTTTGTTAATTGATAACGCGTTCTTCTTTCCACCACTTCAATTTGGTGGTCAAGATAGTGTTGAATCATGGATTTTAAAGAAAGAACTTTAGGTTGACCATTGACGAGTGCAAGGTTAATAATCCCAAAACTTACTTGGAGTTGGGTATGTTTATAGAGTTGGTTTAGTAAAACTTCTGGAATGATGTCTCGACGAACTTCAATGACAACACGAATCCCATTTTTATTGGATTCATCTCGAATATCAGTGATACCTTCAATGACTTTATTTCTAACTAAATCAGCGATGGTTTCAATCATGGAGGCTTTGTTTACTTGGTAAGGAATCTCTTTGACGATGATACGTTTCTTACCGTTATCAAATTCTTGAATATCAACCTTTGAACGAATGACTAATGATCCGGTTCCAGATTCATAGGCTTGGCGAATCCCTGCTTTACCAAGGATCATCCCACCCGTTGGGAAGTCAGGTCCTTGGATGTGATCTTGCATTAATTCCAAAACATCGATATCTGGATTCTTTGAATAGGCTTTAATCGCACTGACGACTTCTCTTAAGTTGTGTGTTGGCATATTTGTCGCCATTCCAACCGCAATCCCTGAACCACCATTGACTAATAGATTTGGAAAACGAGAAGGCAAGACCACTGGTTCCTTTTCAGTGCCATCATAGTTATCGACAAAATCAACGGTTTCATCGTCAATGTCTTTGACCATTTCCATCGCCATTTTTGCCATTCTTGCTTCGGTATAACGCATTGCAGCCGCTTCGTCACCGTCTACAGAACCAAAGTTACCATGACCATCAACTAACGTGTAACGCATGGAGAAAGGTTGTGCTAAACGGACGAGTGTGGAATAAATCGCTTGGTCACCGTGAGGGTGAAATTTACCCATGACATCACCAACGATACGAGCTGATTTTTTATAGGGTTTATCCGATTGCATCCCTAGTTCATTCATGCCAAAAATAATCCGACGATGCACTGGTTTTAAACCATCACGCACATCTGGGATGGCGCGAGAGACAATAACGGACATTGAATAGTCTAAAAAAGCAGTCCGTACTTCGTTTGAAATATCGACGTCTTTTAGACCAGCCTCAATCCCTTCTTGGATGACACCTTCAACTTTTGGATCTTTGTTATCTGCCATACACCCTCTCCTTAAATATCCAAGTTCTTAACGAACTTAGCATTCTTTTCAATAAAGTCACGACGTGGTTCAACGTTTTCACCCATCAAGGCATCAAAAACAGAATCCGCTTCAATCGCATCTTGTAAAGCCACTCTTAACATCTTGCGGGCTTTAGGATCCATTGTGGTTTCCCATAACTGATCTGCATCCATTTCCCCTAAACCTTTATAGCGTTGGAATGGATAACCTTCTGGAAGATTAAGTTGTTTTTTAATTTGCGCTAATTGACCATCATTGTATGCGTAATAAGCTTTTTGATGGTACTCGACTTTATATAGAGGAGGTTGGGCGATATAGACATATCCAGCCTCAATCAGTGGTCTCATATAACGGAAGAAGAAGGTAAGTAATAAGATACGAATATGACTACCATCAACGTCGGCGTCAGTCATAATCACAATCTTATGATAACGAGATTTACTAACATCAAATTCAGGCAGGATACCTGCACCAATTGCTGTAATTAAGTTACCGATTTCTGTGTTTGCAAAAATTTTCTTTAATTGAGCTTTTTGAACGTTGAGAATTTTCCCTCTTAAAGGAAGGATGGCTTGGGTTTCTCGGTCGCGACCATTTTTTGCAGAACCGCCAGCAGAGTTACCTTCGACGATGTACAACTCAGAGACCACCGGATCTTTACTCGAGCAGTCTGCTAATTTACCTGGTAAGGTTGATAA
The DNA here is from genome assembly GCA_041175745.1 of Bacillota bacterium. Taxonomy (GTDB): domain Bacteria; phylum Bacillota_I; class Bacilli_A; order RFN20; family CAG-826; genus UBA970. The sequence goes on from JBEDEK010000051.1 coordinate 2,852, forward strand.
ATCAAGTGCACCTTTACGACGAATATTTTCTTTGGCGTTTCGGCTGGCAATACGAGCATCAGCAGCCAATTGCACCTTGTCCATGATAATCTTGGCAAGTTTTGGGTTTTCCATCATGAAACGATGGAGTTGATCGCCGACGATGTTGGAAACAATCTTTCTAACTTCAGCGTTACCTAATTTGGTTTTGGTTTGACCTTCATATTGTGGGTCTCTGTGCTTAACAGAAATGATTGCCGCCATCCCTTCACGTATGTCATCACTTGTGAAATTTTCTTCACTTTCTTTAAGCATCTTTTGTTCACGAGCATATTGATTAATAATTCGAGTGGTTGCTAAACGAAATCCTTCTTCGTGAGTACCACCTTCGTGTGTATGAATGTTGTTGCAAAAAGAATACACGCTTGGGTTATAACCGTTGTTATATTGAATAGAAATTTCGGCAAAGATATTGTCTTCGCTACCATAACAAAAGATGACCTCAGGAAATAAAGGTTCTTTGTTTTTATTAATATATTGAACGTATTCCTTGATGCCACCTTCGTAATAAAATTCTTCTTTAACTTCATTTTCTCCACGAACATCTGAAATGGTTAAACGTAAACCACCGTTTAAATACGCCATTTGTCTTAGACGGTCGCGAATGGTTTCATAATGGTAAGTTTGCGTTTCGGTAAAAATGGTTGCATCGGCAAGGAATGTAACGGTGGTTCCTGTGCGGTTACTCACACCAATTTCTTTAACGGGTTCTAAAACTTTTCCACCATTACCAAATTTAATTTTGTATAACTTACCATTGCGGTGAACTTCAGCAATCATCCAAGAGGAAAGCGCATTGACAACCGATCCACCAACACCATGGAGACCACCTGAGACTTTATAACCGCCACCTTCACCAAACTTACCACCTGCGTGTAAAACGGTATAAACCGTTTCTAGTGCTGGTTTGCCGGTTTTAGCGACGATATCAACAGGGATTCCTCGACCATCATCCTTGACGGTGACCGAACCATCCTTGTTTAATGTGACATCAATATTTTTTGCATAACCTGCAAGCGCTTCATCAACAGAGTTGTCAACGATTTCCCAAACGAGGTGGTGTAAACCAGCCACCGAAGTGGTACCAATATACATCCCTGGTCTTTTTCGAACCGCTTCTAAACCTTCAAGTACTTGAATGCTTGAAGCGTTATATTCTGTTTTGACTTTTTCGCGTTCTTTTTCTTCTGCAAGTTCGCGAATCACTTTTTCTTCTTTGGTTTCTTTCATGGTTAAGCCCTCCTTTGGATTTGGCTGTTTTGAATGTTGTAGATAGTCGCAGGCGAGTCGAGCATATGAGTTGTAGTAATGAATACTTGTTGTAGTTTTTGTAAGAATTGGACGAGGCGTTTTTGTGTTGGCTCGTCTAACTCACTCAGAACATCATCCAGAACGATAATCGGCCTTAGTGCTTGGTCTTCAACAAGGAAGTAAGGTGCAATTTTTAATGCGATTGCTGCAAGTCTATTTTCACCTTGAGATCCATAGCTTGCGATGGTTTGTTGATTATATATCGCTACAAAATCTTCGCGTTGGGTTCCCAGTTGAGTTGTTTTTCTTCGTATGTCATCCTCCAACTTATTTGCAAAGAGAAGGGTTGCTTCTTTGAAGAAATCTTGTTGCGGATTCACATAAGGAACATATTGAAGTCGTATATCAATCGGAGCACCTTTGACTGCGCTGGTAATCTTACTAATAACTTTATTAATGCTTTCGATGTAAGAGTGCCGAGCGACCACAATCGGATAACTCGCTTCAATCAATTGTTTGGTTACTATTGCTAGATGTTGGCGGTTAGGTTGTGACTCCTTTAACAATAGATTGCGTTCATTTAACAACGCTTCATATTGACTCAGTTGATGCAGATATCCTTCTTGGTGTTTGCTAATGTGGGTGTCGAGGAACTTCCTTCTCACTTTCGGTAAGTCATCAAAGAGCATGACATCCCTGGGTTCAAAAAATAAAACGTGAATGACTTTAGAAAGTTCTGAGAGTTTTTTCACTGGTTTTTGATTAAGAAGAATTTTTTTTCCTTGAGGTGTAATCACAATTTCTAAGGTTTGTTTTCGACCTTGTAAATCAATCACTGCTTTCACTTTTGCAAACGGTTGACCTTTTTGTAATAAATCTTGATCATCACTCGTACGAAAAGATCGAGCTAATGAAAGATAGTGGATTGCTTCCGCCAGGTTGGTTTTACCTGCACCATTTTTTCCAAGAAAGACATTGAGTTGTGAATCAAATGTCAGTTGAATATGTGAATAAGAACGATAGTTGACCAACTCTAGACGTTGAACCGTCATAAACCTTTGATTATAATCAGGCGTTTTTGCACCATGATTTGATCCCCAGGATAGAGTTTGCGCCCCCGGCGTTGTTCCGGTCGCTGGTTAACTTGGATGGGGTTTTGGCTTAAAAATGATTTAATTTGGCCCCCAGTTTCAATCAACCCAACAATCTTCATTAATTGCCCCAATTGGATATATGGGGTGTTAATGACAATTTCCGATTGAGTCGATTCTTTTTCCATGTTTAAACCTCTATAATTTTATCATAAAAAAGAAAATTAGGGAATATTATAT
>JBEDEK010000052.1:0-3495 GCA_041175745.1 Bacillota bacterium
ATATTAGGATTGAGCATTGCTAAACGATGAGCGTTTTGCACCGCCCCTGGACAGTGTGGGCAACTAAGGGTTACAAAAACTTTAATATTAACGGGTTTATTAATTTTAGCAATCCGATCAAGGGCAACTTGAGGAACCTTTAAGGGGTGCCCGGACATTTCAATTAAAGCGCTAATAAACGAGTTAATTTCGTGACCAGCAGGAATGCCATTAAACTTAACACCTTTATATTCTCCTAAATCATTCAGCATCACAAAACTTGGAATTAAAGTAATGCCATACTTTTCTGCTTCTTTTGGATGTTGATTTTTATCCAAAATTTGTAGATTAATTTTGCTGTTTGTTTCTTTGAATTCTGTCAGCAGTTGTTTGGTTTCGTTGCAAGTTTGACAGCCCTTTTCATCGATAAATAATTTGATGGCAATCGGCCTAACCATTTGTTCCAAAATCTGTGTGATTTGTTTGCGAATGTCGTCATTAAAGAATTTTTCCATAAATACCTCCTTAGGAATGATGGATTAAATATTGTTGAATTGCCAGAGCGGCTTTTGCGCCATCTCCAACGGCAATGACAATTTGTTTATAAGGGTGTTGTGTGACATCACCCGCTGCAAATAACCCCGGCATTGTCGTCATAAACTGGTCATCAACCCAAACTTCACCTTTTTCATTAGTTTGAGTGATAGATTGAATCAAAGAAGAATTAGCAGTTAAACCAATTTGAATAAATAAACCATCCGCTTTCATATAACGTTTTTGTTGTGTTGCTTTATCTAATACCCAAACACCCTCCATATGGTCTTTACCATCAATTGAAAGCAATTGTGTTTCTAAAAAGATATTCAAATGTGGTATAGCTTTAAATTGATTTAAGATAATTTTATCTGCGCGCCACTGACTGCGATGAATCACGGTAATGTGTTTTGCCCAAGCTGCAAGATCAATAACAGCTTCAGCAGCACTGTTTCCGCCCCCAGCAACAATCACATTTTTACCTTTGAAGAAAGGTGCATCACAGGTTGTGCAGTAAGAAACACCTTTATTCGCAAAAGTTGCTTCTCCGGGGATATTTAATTTTTTAGGTTGACCACCCGTGGCGAACAAAATTGTTTTACTTTTTAAGATAGAACCATTGTCCATGGTAACAAAAAATATGCCGTTACTTTTTTGAATATTCGCCACCCAATAATCTAAATATAAAGGAACGTCTAATGCTTCAAGATGCTTTAAGAAAGCTGACGATAAATCCTTGCCTTCAATCATCGGTATACCTAAATAATTATCAACGGTCGAGGTGTTATGAAGTTGACCGCCAATTTCTTTAGCAACGATGCCAACCTTTAATCCTTTTCTTTGGGTATATAAAGCCGCATTTAAACCTGCAGGACCACCGCCAATGACTAAAAGGTCCCACAATGCAGTGGTTTCAAATATGGAAGGAATAGGCCGTTGTTGAATCTGAAGATCAAACATCATTATCGACTCTTTACAATCAAAGCCATTGCATCTTGAATAGCTTTTTTATTTTCTGGTTTATCTAACATGATTTGTTGAAGATTTTCAGTCGTAACGAGTGAAATGGTTTTATCTAAGTTAACCCTAATGGCTTTTAGTTGTGTTACCAAATCCTCACAGGAATCTTGTTTTTCCATCATATTTAAAATGCCATTCATTTGACCATGAAGGCGTTTCATTCGGTGTAATAGATCTTGGTTACATTTCATAGGGTCAATATACCCATATGGGTATTAAATGTCAAACGATATGATTAGGGATAAGAAAGTTTTCAAGTTTTGAAAAAACAAAGCAAATAATTCTTCGAGCTTAATGGGGTCATTATCAAGTGCGTGGCCACTGTTTGGAAATAAAATAGCTTCCACAGGAGCGTTAATTTCGTTCGCTTTATCTAAAAACCGCGAATAATTACTTTGAGGAATTAACTCATCAAATGCGCCATAACCTATTAATGTTGGAGTAGCGGTCTCTAAGAAATGAATAGGTGATGCATCATACCAACTTGAAGGATATCCATTCACTAATAAATCATTTGCGTCTATGATGTTTGTCTGCATCAATTGATTTGCTAAAAACAACTGGTTAGTAGGGTTGCCAAAATTAATATAGTTTGGATCCGTAAATTCAACAGGAGGAACTAAGGCTAGTAGATATTTGATGGTGATTGGGCTGGTATTTCGATAACTGTATAACATTGCAAGGTGAGCACCAGCACTTTCTCCAGCTAAAACAATTTGCGTTGTATCAATCGGCATATCTGAAGTTTGTGTCTTAATATATGTGATGGCTAATTCAATATCTTCTAGCATATCAAGATAGGTTGCCTGACTCGTGATGAGTCGATAATTCATGCTGATATAAACATAACCTTCTGAAATGATAGATGCGCGGTACTTTAACATACTCGATTTATCACCACTAATCCAACTACCACCGTGAATGAATAACACTGCTGGCACGGGAGTTGTTAAATCACGAGCATAACTTATATCAAAAGTGTGTCTTTCATCAAATCCATAAAGGAGATTGCTTACAGTTGTGTAAGAATTAGATGAATTAACACCACTAAACATTGAAGCATTTGAGGAGGTTAAATTACTGGATGGGGAAGAATTAGATCCATTACAGGCGGTTAATATGATGGTAAATAATGTAACAAAAAGTCTCGTTGAGTTCATAACATGATTATGATGCCAGCAATGCCTTTGATTCAATCAATAAGCATTTGTGTTGATAACGCGTGGAGAAAAAAGATAAGATAGAAGTACCCCCCTATAGGAGGGGTAAGGAGAACATATGAGAATTGGGATTATTGTTGGGTCGACACGTGTTGGAAATGTAGGTCAAAACATTGGTAAGTGGGTTTTTAATCAAAGCAAGGCCCGTAAGATTGCTTATGAATTGATTAACTTAGCAGAATATTCACTACCTTTACTTGGTGAAAAAGAAGCAAAAGAAGCCATTCAAAAGTGGAATGACAAAATTAATAGTTTAGATGGTTATGTTTTTATTACTGCCGAATATAACCATTCCATTACTGGATCTTTAAAGAACGCTCTTGATTTAGCAGGTATTCCTACTTGGATCAATAAACCAGCTGGAATTGTAAGTTACGGATACGCAGGTGGTGCTAGAGCTGCTGAACATTTAAGAACGATTTTAGGTGCACTTGGTGTCGCTGATGTTCAACAACACGTGTTGTTTAATTTAAACTCAGAAATGAGTCAAACCGAAGGTTTTAAACCAGCCAATTATCAAGTAGGATTACTAACCAAGTTAATGGATCAAGTTGAATCCTGGGCTACTGCGCTTAAGACAACAAGAGTTTAACTAGCGCTTTTTAGCGGTGCCATAACCGCCTTGAACAGGTCTAACATCTAAAAACGTCACCACTGCTTTAGGAAAATGGGTTGCCAATTGAGCAACCATTTTTCTTTTTTTACGAGGAATATAGGAAATGATCATCGCATTGCGGTGATT
>JBEDEK010000053.1:0-15606 GCA_041175745.1 Bacillota bacterium
GATCAATTCTTTATAAGAATAAGGATATTAATGACAAGAATACAGACGTTATTGAGGTGAGAAAACAGATTGGCATGGTTTTCCAAAAACCGAACCCCTTTCCGATGACTATTTATGACAATGTTGCATTTGGTCCTCGGTGCCAAGGTATAAGAGATAAAAAGAGACTAGATGAAATTGTCAATCAATCCTTAATTAAGGCCGCTTTGCTTGATGAAGTAAAAGACCGGTTGCAAAAGTCTGCTCTAGAATTATCGGGTGGTCAACAACAACGATTATGCATTGCGCGTGCGCTTGCAATGAATCCAGAAGTGCTTTTGATGGACGAACCGACTTCGGCTCTCGATCCAATTGCCACAGCAAAAATTGAAGATTTGATTGTAGAATTAAAGAAAAATTATACAATTGTAATCGTAACCCACTCCATGCAACAAGCGGCAAGAATCTCTGATCAAACTGCATTCTTTTTATTGGGTGATTTGATTGAAGTGGAAGAAACGAAAACCTTCTTTGCAACACCAAAAGATCCCCGTTCTGAGAGTTACATTACCGGAAGGTTTGGATAGGAGTCATTATGACAACTTTAATTGAAACAGAAATCCGTGAAATTGAAAAAAACCTCAAAGAAATGATTGAGCTGGTATTATCCATGCATCGTGATGCAAAGCGAGCCCTTGAGATTACCGATACCAAATTAGCATTACAAGTGATTAAACGCGATGAGCAAGTGAATAATCTTGATGAATTAATTAACGAATCCGTTCTTACTTTTTTAGCCACGCAAGCTCCTGTCGCCAAAGATTTAAGAACCGCAATTGCGATGATTAGAGTTGCTAACGACGTTGAACGAATCGGTGATTATGCTAAAACCATCTCAGAATTTGTTATTTTAACCAAACCACTTTATGAACCTTTTAAAGTTTATATCAATGAAATGTTTGAAGATTTTATGAAAATGTTTCAACTAGCGACTAGTTTGTTTTTTAAACCAGTTTTGGAAGAATCCTATACGATTGCAAATCAAGATCAGTTTATTGATGCCAAACTCAAAAAAGCCTTTAATGAAATTCCTAAAGTTGTGAATACAGCGAATATTATGAGTTTGTTAGATACTTTTAATATTATTCGTACTCTTGAAAGAGCGGGAGACCACACTAAAAATATTTGTGAGGCTGTGATCTTTAAACTTAAGGGTAAGAAAATTGATTTAGGATAAAATTTACAATTCAAAAATAAGCGTTAAAATACCACTCATTTAGGTGGTATTTTTCTTTGTTCTGATACTTAGGTAAAACTTTTCAACAATGTGACTATAATATTAAAAGATTTAGAGGAGAAAATTATGCGCATTGGTATTTTAGGACCGATTGGTTCTGGTAAGTCAACCTTAGCAAAAATGCTCGCTGATTATTATCGTTACCCATTATTAGAGGAACCAGTTGAAAAGAATCCTTACCTCCCCTATTTTTATGAAGATAAAGAAACCTTTGCCTTGTTATCACAAAATGCCTTTTATAGCGCATTATTCTTATTGATGTGGAAAACAAAAGACCTTCCTCATGTCATCTGTGATTCCACTTTGTATTCAAACTTAGTCTTTGCAGAAATGTTAAGACTAGAAGGATTCATGACTGCTACAGAAGTGGCCTTAACGTATGCGATCGCCGATGCTCATTTAAAACGGTTACCGGATCTAGATATGCAAGTCGTGTTATTAAGACCTAAAGATGAATTATTTCGTTATGTAAGAAAACGTGGCAGAACGATTGAAAAAGGCCAAGAGGATTATTTAAATTTCCATTACGATCACTATTACGATGTTTTGAATCGCATTTATAAGAATTATAAAGTTGCTAAAGATAAAGTGTTATTTCTTGAACTTAAAGACCTAAATGATCCTAAAGAATTTGAAAGAGTTAGATTGAAAATTGAAGCGGCACACAAGTTAGCAATGAAGCAAAAATAATTATTGCTTCTTTTTCTTTTCTGCTTGATGAAATTCAGACACTAACGAAGCAACTTTTGTTAACAACAAGTCAGTTGCTTTTGGATTAAATGCTCCTTCTGGAACAATAATGTCTGCGTGAATTTTTGAAGGTTCTACAAATAGATCATGCATTGGTCTAACTGTTTGAATATATTGATTGGTGACACTTTTAAAGTTGCGACCGCGCTCTTCAATATCGCGTTGCACTCGCCTCAGGACACGGATATCTGCAGGCGTATCAACAAATATTTTAAAGTCTAATAAGGCCAATACTTCCGTAATCGCAAACGTGAGAATCCCTTCAACAATAATCACAGGTGCAGGATTCGTTTTTATGGTATTTTTCGCTCGAAGGTGATTTACGAAATCATAGGTGGGTTGTTGGATGCTCGTGCCCCTCTTCAATAATTTTAAATGTTCCATGACGAGGGCTACATCAAATGCATCAGGGTGATCATAATTAAGTGCCGCTCTTTTTTCAAAGGTTAAATCAATACGATGACGATAATAGTTATCTAAACGAATGATAACTGCATTACCCTTACCCGATTCGGATAAGAGAACATCTGCTAAGGTAGTTTTACCCGAAGCTGTACCACCTGCAATACCGATAATGATTCTTTCCATTGCTGATAATCATAAATAAAAAAGGTCATCCTTTCAATGAAAAGATGACCAAAAATTGTAAAGAAAGAATGAGTATTATCCGCCGCGACCGCCTGGGCGACGATTCATTGGTTTAGGGACAGTGACAGGTGGACGATTGACTTGCTTAGGTTGATTAGGAATGAAAGGACCTTTATTACCTTTCATCGGTGGGATAAATGGTTTTGGCATAATGTGTTACCTCAAATTTATTCTACATTAATTTGGGATAAATAGTGAGTGGTGATGGATTCAAGGGCGTCTGCTATTGGATTGATTGTTTCTGAAGCGGTTCCTGCAGTAACGGTATCGTTGGCACTAATCATAATTTCCCAAGCGTTCGAGTAAACTGCGGCTTTTCCTTTTAAGGAATTTTTAAGAGCATTAATGATGATATCTCCAAAATTTCCGTGTTCCCGATCTTCCACTGATTGAAAGCCAATATAAGTGGAATTAGCTAAACCAACTCTGAATCGATTAGAATTTCTACCGCCATTTCCATCCACGAGCGCCTCATATAAAAATCCATAAAAGCTGCCATCCAAGTTAAATACTTTTTGTACGTCAATGACTTTGGTTGCGGTTAAATTTGATGTTAAAGTTTCCGTTGTGGAATAAAACTGAGTTAAGTTAACGGTATTCCCTCCCATTGCAATTGACCATTTCGTGTTTAAAGTCACGATTGAACTTGAGGTTTGTGTCGATGTTAAACTCAAGTCACTCGATTGATTATCGACTGAAGAATTCAACGAGACTAAAGAGGATTGGGGTGCTGAAAAATCAATAGAAGATGTGCTTGCGCATCCTGCCACAATTAAACTTAGAGCTACAAGATAGAATTTTTTAAACATATGCAAATTCTCCTTAAATGCAACCCAACAAACACATGTAAAAGAATAGTAATATTTGTCGATTGCGTTTATTATAATGACTAAGGAAAAATAACGCATCTTAAATGCTTTTATGATTAACCAAGACCTGATTGAAAAACTAAAATCAAACTACCTTTCCATGATTGAAGGTAAAAACTTTGATCACTTTATGGATCCTCAGATTATTCATCTTCGTGACGGAGAAGCAGAAGTGCACTGGCAACCCAAGCCCGACCATTTGAATCGTTTTGGTTCTGTTCATGGAGGGGCTTTAGCAGGACTTATAGACACCGTTGCAGCAATTGCTTCCTTAACCAAAATGAAAAGAATTGTCACGATTGAATTAAATGTCTCTTATATCAAGGCTGCCAATATAACGACTAAAGTTATCGCTAAAGGGAAAGTCATCCAAGCAGGTCAGTCGTTATTAAGAACAGTTGTAGAATTGTTTAATGCCGAAGGTGAACTCTTAACAAGAGGAAATCTCACATTTTTTGTATTAGGAGATTTAACATTATGAATACAAAGCCTTTACCCTTAGGTGGCATTCACCACGTCACTGCCATCACGTCCTCAGCGAGTGAGATCTATCAATTTTTCACTCGAGTCTTGGGTTTGAGACTAGTGAAGAAGACTGTGAACCAAGATGACGTACGCGCTTATCATTTATTTTTTGCAGATGATCGTGGGAATCCTGGGACAGATATGACTTTTTTCGATTTTGCAAAATCACCTAAAGCCGTTCGTGGCACCAATGAAATTTATCGAACATCCTTTCGAGTCAAGGATGATCGCAGCTTAGATTATTGGTTAAAGCGTTTTCAACGTTATCAAGTTAAACATGAACCGATCAAAACTTTATTTGGTCGCAAGTGGCTTCACTTTATGGATTTTGATGAACAAATGTACACGCTTGTTTCCGATGAAAAAGTTCCTGGTGTTGCCGCGGGTGAACCTTGGCACCTTGGTCCTGTTCCTGATGAATTTGCCATCATCGGTTTGGGTCCTATCTTTATTCGAGTGAATGAAATGGAAATCATGGACCGTCAATTGACACAAGTGATGGGTTTATCGATGATGAAAAAGGAAAGTTCATTTTCACTTTATGAGATGACACCAAAAGGAAACGGTGCCGGAGTAGTGATTGATTATCAACGGATGATGGGTCAAGCAATTCAAGGTTATGGCAGTGTTCATCACGTTGCTTTCCGAATCAAGGATCGAGAAGAATTAGATGAGTGGAGAGTGCATTTGCTTCAAAACCAAATTCCAAATTCTGGATTTGTTGATCGTTATTATTTCCAATCGTTGTATGCGCGAATTTATCCTAAAGTATTATTTGAATTTGCTACCGATGGTCCAGGTTTTATTGATGAAGAAGAGCCTTATGAAACTTTAGGTGAAGTATTATCTATTCCTCCGCATTTAAAAATAAAGAGTGAGTTAATTAAACAAATGATAAAGCCGCTTAATACCAAACGTAGTGGTTTTGTGTTTCCCAAAGAATATTAATGAAACGCTTTCGTTTGTCTTTAGAAAAACTTACATTACCAATATTCTTAGTAAGTTTGATCAGTCTTTACCTTGCATATATTCTCAAACCTGCCCCTGTAAAAGTCTTTCAATTATCATTTGAAACTCTCAATGTTGAAACAAACGCCTTTATCAATTTAGAGGAAGAAACTATCACCTTTGATGAGGTTAATCAAACGCTAAGTTTGACCAATCTCAATCAAGGTTTATTTCAAATGTATATTACGTTTGCAGGTGGAACGATAATCGATGAGATTGATTTATCTTTACCCACTATTGTTTTTCAAATCAATCAAAAGTCAATTCCAATCGATATATCTGAACTTATTCTCACTTACCAACACGGATGGGTGCAACTTGAACCAGGTAACCTTACGATTCAATTTCAAAATTTTGTTAAAATAGAAGAACAGATGTATTCGCTAATTATCTCGGATATTACAATTTGGAAACACACATGAACCATCAAGGCACCATTAAATTAAACACCAATCGATTAATCCTACGTCCCTTACAATTAGCGGACGCTGAAAGTATGTATTTGGGTTGGGCCACTGATATGGATGTGGTGAAGTACTTATCATGGAAACCACATATTTCTGTGGATGAAACAAAAAGAATTATCAGTTATTGGATGAGTAATTATCCAGATCCTAAATTTTATGTATGGGGTATTCAATTAAAAAATGGATCACTCATTGGCACCATTAGTATTCATTCCGTTCATGATGGTTTTGAAAGAGGCGAAGTTGGATATGCTTTGATGAAGCGATATTGGAATCAAGGTTATATGACAGAAGCCCTTGAGACCCTTTTAGCCTATGCTTTTGGAGTGGTTGGTTTTAATCGATTAGAAGCGCACCATTCAATCTACAATCCTGCAAGTGGAGCGGTGTTAATTAAAACTGGATTTCAGCACGAAGGCGTGCTCAGACAATACTATCGATCAAATGATGGATTTCAAGATTCAAGTCTTTATTCGATATTAAAGAAAGACTGGGACATGGCTCAAAAATAATCTGTGCTATAATTCGCTGGGTAAAAATAACATGGAAAATTGGAAGCGTAACATTACATTCTTTATTGCTGGTCAAATGATTTCTTTTGTCGGATCACTTTTGGTTCAATATGCAATCTTTTGGTATATCAATCTTGAAACTGAATCTGGAACCATTTTAACGATTGCAATTATTGCTTCTTTTATTCCATTACTCATCTTTTCTCCAATTGCTGGGGTTCTCGCCGACAAAATGAATCGAAAACTTTTGATTGTCATTGCCGACGGTACCATTGCCTTGGTTACCTTCGTAACCGCGCTTCTATTCTCATTAGGAAATATTGAAATTTGGATGTTAATTGCTGTGACTGCTGTTCGGGGCATTGGTCAAGCCATTCACGGACCCGCAATTGGTGCGGCAATTCCTTTGATGGTCCCCCAAGATAAATTAATGAGAGTCCAAGGGATTCAAACTGGTATTCAATCTGCCTTTAATGTTTTGGGTCCGATTGTGGCTGCGATTTTAATCTCATGGTTTAGCATTGGATTTTTATTTTATATTGATACCGTTACTGCAGTGATTGGGGTTTTAACCTTACTTTTATTTGTCACTATTCCTAAGCACGTCAATGAAGGCAAGCCAAAAACGACTAATGGTGTACAAGATTTTGTTGCCGGCCTTAAATATGTAAAAACCCATCAATTCTTAATTCCGTTTTTTATCTATCTGTTTTTTGTTTTGATTCTAGTTTCGCCGGTGGCATTTTTATCGCCACTACAAGTCGTAAGATCATTTGAAGGTTTTGGCGACGAAGTTTTCCGATTAACGATGGTGGAAGTATCTTTTTCTCTGGGGATGACAATCGGTGCATTGATTGTAGCTTGGTGGGGTGGATTTAAAAATCGTATTGTTACCGCAGGTATTGCGATTTCTATTATGGGTTTTGGTGTGTTAATGTTAGGGATCGTCTCAAATTTTTATGTCTATTTTGCATTCATGCTTATGCAAGGGATCGTTCTGCCCTTTTATAACACCCCAATGACTGTCATTCTTCAAGAACAAGTTGATCCAGCCTACATGGGCCGAGTCACGAGTATCTCAACTATGATCAATTCAGTTGCCATGCCCATTGGTATAGCATTATTTGGACCGTTAGCAGATATTATTGATATCGAATGGCTGATGATTGCCTCTGGTGGCCTCATGCTTGTCTTTGGATTGTTATACTTCATCAACCAACCAATGATGAAAGCGGGAATCAAACCAATTCCCACCAAACAACTTTAATTTATTAATGAGTTTTTTCTTTAAATAACGCTTTAAATATTAATGGTGCGCCAAGTGTCATCCACAAGGCAATAATGAGATATCTTGTAAAGTCTAATAATTGATCTGTTATTAATGGATTGTTTTCAAAGTCGATTGAATATAACCCCATTTCAAAAATTGCTTTTAAACCAATGCGTAAAGCTAAAGCAATACCCAATCCCATCATCACTTTTAGAATTTGTTGCCACCATGTTCCTTTGCTGGAAAAACCAATGTGATTAAGTTCAAGTGGAAACCCGATCGTGAAACCAACAATGCTTGCTGATGCCAAATAAATATTCTTGTCATTTGTTATTAATGCAATTGGAATTAAAAGTGTTAATGGAATCCAATTCAACCAAGTTGGAACTTTTCCTTTTGCTTGGATTTGATTCACAAAGGTGTAATAAGCATAGGCAATCGCTAATCCAAAAATCACATCACTTAAATAATGCTCCCCTAAATATATTCTTGATAACATGACCAAACCGACCACCACAAATAAAAACCGCGTAAACCATTTGCCTATTTGTTTTGATTTTTCATTTAAGGTTAAGCCGAGTATTGAACTATTTTGCGCATGGCCACTTGGTAAAGAAGTGCCACCTGATCCTTCACCAACCAATGTAATGCGATTAGGATGTTCTACATAAGGTCTAGGAGAATTGGTTAAAAATTTTAAACTTCCATTAATAACTGCACCATATAGAAAAAACAGAACCAATCGATAGGCAAAACGTTTATCAAAGGTCCAATAGAGGATAGCGGCGATGATTAAAAAAATAGTTTCGTCACCAAATTCGGTCATAAATAAAAAGAATGCATCTAAAAATTCATTGCGAAAACTTTGAATCCATTCACTAATGAGTAAGTTAATTGATTCCATGGATCCCTCTATTTCTTTTTAAAGAATTTTCGATATTCGCCATAGCCATGCAGTTCAAGTTGGTCATAGGGAATAAATTTTAAAGATGCTGAGTTAATACAATAACGAAGCCCGCCTTTGTCTTGTGGGCCATCATCAAAGACGTGACCAAGGTGAGCATCAGAATCTTGGCTCCTCACTTCTGTACGAATCATCCCATGAGAATAATCGTGTCGTTCTAAAATAACGGTTTCATTAATTGGTTTTGTAAAACTTGGCCAACCACAACCCGAGTCAAATTTATCTTCCGAGGTAAACAAAGCAGTCCCATCTAAGATATCAACATAAAGTCCTTTTTCCTTGTGATTCCAATATTCGTTTTGAAAAGGTGGTTCGGTAGCACTTTCAAGGGTAACCGCGCGTTGAATGGGGGTTAATTTTTTAACATCTACTTTCTTTTTCATGGTCTATTCCTTGCCCTTTGTATACATAATTTAAGTTAATAATGATATTATTGTAGCATTGTTAACCCAAAGAAAATTCGGAGAAAACTATGGCGGATTTATTTAAAAAAGCATTTGAATTTAAAGATGTTGATAATGCAATTGATTTAGGGATTTATCCTTATTTCCACGCCTTGGAAAGTAAACAAGATATCGTAGTTAAAATGGAAGGCAAACGCCGAGTGATGATCGGTTCCAATAACTATCTAGGATTGACCGGTGATAAGCGTGTCATCGATGCAACGGTAAAGGCTGTTAAAAAATATGGTACAGGGGTTTCGGGTTCACGATTCTTAAACGGCACTTTAACCTTACACTTAGACCTAGAAAAAGAACTTGCCGAGTTTATGGAAAAAGAAGCAGCGTTGACCTTTCCCAGCGGCTTTCAATCAACATTAGCAATTATTTCTGCAATCGCCGGTCGCGATGACATTATTTTTTCTGATCGAGAAAATCATGCATGCATCTATGATGGTATTCGTTTAAGTTTTGCTTCTTCGGTTCGCTACAACCATAATGATATGAAACATCTTGAGCAGTTACTCCAAGAAGCGGATCCAAAAGCTGGAAAACTTATTGTAACTGATGGCATCTTTTCCATGTCCGGTGATATTGCTAAACTTCCAGAAATTGTTGCCCTAGCTAAAAAGTACGGTGCAAGAGTGATGGTTGACGACGCTCACTCATTTGGGGTACTTGGAGCAAAAGGTAGAGGCACAGCTGAATATTTTGGTCTTCATCAAGAAGTGGATATGATCATGTCAACTTTTTCAAAATCACTAGCATCCATTGGTGGCTTTATGGTTGGGAAAAAAGAAGTAGTCAATTACATCAAACATAAATCACGACCTTTTATTTTTTCCGCAGCCTTAACCCCAGCATCCACTGCTAGTGCTTTGGCAGCATTACGCATTCTTAAAAAAGAACCCCAACGACCTAAAGCCCTATTAGATATTGCTGCTTATGCTCGCAAAAAAATGTCAGA
Organism: Bacillota bacterium; assembly: GCA_041175745.1. Taxonomy (GTDB): domain Bacteria; phylum Bacillota_I; class Bacilli_A; order RFN20; family CAG-826; genus UBA970. The sequence continues at coordinate 9,697 of JBEDEK010000053.1, forward strand.
AAAGAAATTTCCATTGGCCAACGATGCGATCACCCCTATCATTCCCATCTACACCTACACGATGATGCGAACGTTTGTGATTGCTAAACTACTTTATAAACATGGTGTATATGTCAACCCAGTCATTCCACCAGCAGCACCAGAAGGCCAATGCTTAATTCGTACAAGTTATACTGCCACGCATACGAAGGCCTTGATTGACGAAGCGGTAGAGATTATTGATGAAATATTGAAAAAAGTTCCAATGGATGAAAAAGCATTGATGAGTATGCTTCATGAAATTCAATAAACAATCAGTCATTTTAGTTACGGGTGCTTCACAGGGTATTGGTTATGCGGTTGCCGAAGGCTTTTCCCAAGCTGGCTATCGCGTCATTGGCGTTGCAAGACATTTGCCGAAAGTAAAACCCACATTTGATGCCCAAATCATGGACGTCACACAACCACAATCAATTGAAAAAGTTTTTTCATATATTCAATCCACCTATAAACGACTTGATGTATTAATCAATAATGCTGGTTATGGAATTGCTGGTGCAGTCGAAGAAACACCAGTGGAAGAAGTTAAAAAACTTTTTGACGTAAATGTGATGGGCCTCCATCAAGTCACGCAAATAATGATGCCGTTACTTAAAGTTTCCAGAGGATTGATTATCAATCTTGGATCTGTTGCCGGTGATTTTACGATTCCATTTCAAACGTTTTACTCGATGACGAAATCGAGTGTTGCAACGTTTACAGAAGGACTTAGACAAGAACTTAAACCTTTTGGTGTGCGTGTCGTCAATGTCAAACCAGGAGACACCCAATCTAATTTTTCCAGCCAAAGACAAAGATTTTCAAAAACAAAATCTCCATATCAATTGAGATTTGAACGTTCCCTTTCGGTGATGGAAAAAGATGAAAAAGCTGGTTTACCAGCTTCATCAGTTTACAAAGTTTGTCTTCGTTTGGTAAAACAAAAAAATCCACCCATTCATGTGACGGTTGGTTTGCAATATAAAATTTTACAATTCTTAAAAAGGTTATTACCGGATAAATTTATCCAATGGTTGTTGTATCAAATCTATGGAAAGTAATTTATTTTAGATACGCTTGAATGATCGACTGAACACCTTTTTCGCCATAGTCTTTCACAAGCAAACTCAACATTTTTTCAACTGCAATTGCAATTGGAACGGGTGTGGTTGCATGTTGAATTGCAATGCGTAAATCTTTTAAAAAGTGTTTGAGATAGAACGTAGCCTGCCAATCCTTTTGAACCATTTTTTCACCATAAGCTGTGACACTAAAAGACTGGGCTGCACCAGAAGATAGAATGCTCATGATTTGCGATAAAGAAAGGTTTTTGGATTGAGCAAAGGCTAAAGACTCTGCTAATCCGGATAGTTGCCCTGCAATGGCAATTTGATTGGCTAATTTTGCAAATTGTCCCTGACCCGCTACTCCAACGTATAGCACTCTTTTACCCAGGGTATCAAAAATCGTTTTAGATTTTTCAAAGGTGGATTGATCCCCACCCACCATGATGGTAAGGTTTTGTTCTTGAGCCCCTTTTAAACCACCAGTCACAGGCGCATCAAGGATAGAAACCGATTGTTTTTTAAATTGTAAATAAAGGGTTTTTGCCAGTGAAGGACTGGAGGTTGTTAAATCAATAAGAATAGTTCCGGGTTTAACGTTTTTTAGAATCGTAGCATACACCTGTTCAACGTCATCAGGTGTTCCTAGCATGGTCATGATGATGTCTTGATTTTGAATAGCCGAGACTAAGTCAGAACCCACTTTTATTTGATTTTCTACTTTGAAGGTTTTCGTTGATGTGCGATTGTAAACAGTTACTTGATGAACGCGACTTAAGTGCGTTGCCATCGGTTTTCCCATTACGCCATATCCAATCCATGCAATCTTCATATGTCATCATCATATCGAAAGATAGCGTTGAAACCAAGTTGTGTTAAAATTGAAACGTTATGGAAATTGCCCTAAGTTTATTCTTATTAACATATGTAGCCTTATTAATTTTTTCAAATTATAAAGCTTGGATTGCCCTTGGGGTTGCTTGTTTATTCATCGTGCTTGGTTATAGTCCATTAAACGAGGTTTTTTCTGATGCGATGAATTGGAATGTTTTTATGATCATTGCAGGAACCATGATAGTGGTTTCACAATTTATTGAATCTGGTATGCCTGCTTTATTAGCCGATTGGATGATGCGTCGTGTGTCTTCGACAAAGTGGGCAATTATTTTGTTGGCAACATTTGCCGGACTTGTATCAGCGTTTGTTGATAACGTTGCCACCGTTCTTATTGTTGCACCGATTGCTTTAGATATAGCCAAAAAAACAAAGATGTCTCCTGTTCCACTGATTATCGCTGTTTCTGTTTTTGCGAATATTCAAGGATTTGCAACGTTAGTTGGTGACACCACCTCGGTGATGTTAGCAGGTGTTCAATTTGCCGATATGAATTTCTTTGAGTTCTTTTTCGTTGAAGGAAAAATCGGTCCCTTCTTTATTGTGCAAATCGGAACCGCGATGAGTTTAATCATGCTCTGGTTTATTCTTGGTAAACATCAGGAAAAACTCAACTTTACTCAAAAGACGAACGTTAAAGATTTAGCACCTACGGTTTTCCTTGGTTTGATCCTTCTCTCACTAATTGTTGCCTCATTCATTCCAAACACCCCCAATGAAATCAATGGTTATATCACCTTTGGTGTTGCTTTGATCTTTGTTGGTTATCGTCTTATTTTTAATCAAGAAAAGCGAGCAATTGTAGAGGCTTTTAAAGCGATTGATTTTGAAACATTGGGATTGTTATTTGGTTTGTTTATTTTGATTATTGGATTAGATAATAAAGGCGTGATTGATGCGATGGGACAATTATTTGAAACCCTTGGTAATAACGATCCATTCATGATATACACGTTTGTTATCTTCATCTCTGTTGTCATTTCTGCCTTTATCGACAACATTCCTTACGTTGCAACTTTATTGCCAGTAATGATGGGTGTTGGCCAAACATTAAACTTGGCACTACCTCCATATTTATTACTATTTGGATTACTCGCTGGGGCTACCTTGGGCGGTAACCTTACTCCGATTGGTGCATCCGCGAACATTGCAGGTATTGGTTTTCTCCGCAAACTTGGTTTCCAAGTTAAATTTTGGGATTTCTTTAAAATTGGCTTTCCGATAACAATGGCCGCACTCACCACAGGTTATATTTTGATTTTCTTAATTTATCGTTAATTTTGTATCTTAACCAAAAATAAACGCATCTTAAATAGTGTAATTCATACGCACAATAGAAATTACTCGTATAATGATTTTTGTATTTGGAGGTCAAATCAATGTTAGTTTTAAAAGACATCGTTAAAAATTACTTCGTAGCAGGACAACCCTTCCCAGCTTTGAGAGGCGTTGATCTTTCATTTAGAAATAATGAATTCGTTTCAATTTTAGGTCCTTCGGGTTGTGGTAAAACCACGATGATGAATATTATCGGTGGCTTGGATCGATACACTTCCGGTGATTTAATCGTGGATGGCAAATCCACTAAAAACTTTACGGAATCAGAATGGGATAGTTACCGTAACGCGACGATTGGTTTTGTTTTCCAAACTTATAATCTTATTTCCCATTTATCCGTGCTTGATAACGTTGAAATGTCCCTTAGACTTTCTGGTGTCGGCCAAAAAGAAAGACGCAAACGCGCCTTGGATGTGTTAATCGAAGTTGGATTAAAAGATCATGTGCACAAGCGTCCTAATCAATTATCTGGTGGACAAATGCAACGTGTTGCTATTGCCCGGGCTTTAGTTAATAACCCAAAAATTTTACTAGCGGACGAACCAACGGGTGCACTTGATACCAATACTAGTGGTCAAATTCTCGAATTAATTAAGAAAATTGCCAAGGGAAAACTCGTAATCATGGTTACCCACAATGCTGAACTTGCTGCCGCTCATTCTGACAGAATTGTAAAACTACTTGATGGCAAAGTGGTTGATGATAGTCGCCCAGAAGTCATCGATTCTGAAACCTCTGGAAAATTAATGACAAAACGAACAACGATGCCTTTTACAACGGCATTGAAAACCTCTGCCAACAACTTACTCACCAAAAAAGGTAGAACCCTAATTACCTCTTTAGCTGGTAGTATCGGTATTATCGGAATCGCCTTAGTTTTATCTATTTCTGAAGGGATGAACATTTATGTGGGATCGTTACAAAGTGATACCTTAGCAGGATTTCCAATTTCGATTCCAACGTCAATCACAGCGTTTGGTCCACCTGCAGCAGTCCGTGATTCTGAAAATGATTTTCCAGATCCTAATACACCCATTACGGAATTTGTGGCCGGCCAAGTTCAACTCCACAACAATAAAATTGATGATGAATTTTTAGAATATTTATCCAGTATGGATGCAAGTTACTACAATGCGATTACCTATACGCGTTCGATGGCTATGAATTTAATGGTGACCACATCTTCAAACACTAATATTATTCGAAGTCCAGGAACCGGTGGCCAATTTGCTTTCTCACGTAACTTTTATGAATTGCCAAACAATGAAACCTTTATTCGGACCCAATATGACATCTTGAATGGTCGGTATCCACAAGCAAAAGATGAACTTGTTTTGATTGTAGATAAACAAAATCGGATTGATGAAAGTTTCTTTAGTTATTATGACATTAACGCTACTGATGGAATTGATTTAAATGAAATCGTCTCGGAAGACACTGATGAAGGTTTATTTAAAATTAAATGGATTCCCAATGATCTCTTCTATCAAATTGATTTAGATCAATCGACTGAGGAAAGACCTATCTATAAAACCAATGATGTCCAAGATGTTTTGGATGCAGAAGCATCCTCTGAAGCATCCCTCTTACCTTTAAAAGTTGTGGGGGTCTTGAGAGTTAAACCTTCTGCCAGTGCCGAATTACTTAACGCTGGTTTAGCTTACACATCTCTATTAACTAATTATGCTTATGAAGACGCCGTCAATGGTGCATTAAATTCCCAAGTCGTTCAAGATCAAATCAGTGGTTTTAGCACAGAAACAAATCTTGGATATTATGTAATTGGTGGAACAGCAATTAATTCTGCATCTATCTATCAACAAAGAATGCGTCAAATTGGCGGAGACATGACACCAGTCTCAGCACAAATTTTCCCAAGTTCGTTTGAATCAAAAGATTTAATCAAAGCGTATATTGATGCTTACAACTATGATGGAACGACAGCCTTAAGAGATGAACTTGATATGATTCGTTACACAGACTTAGCTGCCAATATTACATCTACGATTACCGATTTAATTAATACCATCGCAATTGTACTCACCGCCTTCGCTTCTATTTCCCTTGTGGTTTCCTCAATTATGATTGGTATCATCACCTATGTTTCGGTGATTGAAAGAACCAAGGAAATTGGAATTATGCGGTCTTTAGGTGCGAGAAAGAAAGATATCGCTAGAATCTTTAATGCAGAAACCATCATTATTGGATTCGTTTCCGGTGTGTTAGGTATTGCAATTACCCTGATTCTCAACGTGCCGATTAATATCGTCATTCTTAATTTGATCGATATTTCTAATTTCACATCGCTATCGCCTATTTATGCCGGTGGATTGATTTTATTATCGACATTCTTAACGCTACTTGCCGGGCTCATTCCTTCAGGTATTGCCGCAAGAAAAGATCCAGTAATTGCTTTAAGAACAGAATAAAAAAGACCGTTTTGATTTATAATTAATCTGTGAAAAATATCCTTTCGATTGCGTTTAAGTTCCTTATCCTCTCCGTGACGTTGTTTGGATTATATTTAACGATTAATGACGCCGTGAATATTATTGAAGTTTTGAGTTACTTTACAAGTTTTGTCAATGTACTAACA
>JBEDEK010000054.1:0-3220 GCA_041175745.1 Bacillota bacterium
CTTTAATTTTTAAAAAAGAAGCGTATATTGTTATAAGTTATGATAAAAATATTTAGATTTGTTTTGCCGCTTTGGAAACGTCTCATTCTCATTTCCATAGGCTTTGCCGCTATGGCATTCCTTCAATTACAAATCCCACGTAATGTTGGATTGATTACCAATCTTGTTTTAGCAGATGAACCAACGAGCGAAATTCTTGTGACAGGGCTTTGGATGTTAGCCTTATCCTTGGGCGTTATTGCCCTTGCAATTGGTAACGCCTTACTTAACTCATCGATTGCAACAGGTTTTGCAAAAAACGTTCGCAATGCAGTCTTCCAAAAAGTGAATCAATTATCGTTAAGTGAATTTGAAAAGTTTGGGACCTCTAGTTTAATCACCAGAACCACTAACGATGTTCAACAAATTCAAGGTATTTTCCTCTTTGGTTTGAGAATTATCATTACGACACCGGTAACATTAGTGACTGCCATTACCTTAACCCTCGGTACAAATCCATTACTAGTCTTTGTCTTTGCGGTTTCTGTTCCTGTCATCTTTATTGCGATCGGTATTACCTTTAAGATTGCCTCTCCGCTTTTTGAAAAGGTGCAAAAGAAATTAGATCAATTAACCTTGGTACTAAGAGAAAACTTAACCGGTGTACGTGTCGTGAGAGCGTTTAATCAAGAAAAGAAGGAAGCTAAAAGATTTGCCGATGCAAACGAAGATTTAACCCAAACAAATATGACTGTAAGTCGGACTATGTCCTACTTAAACCCTTTTGTCTCATTAATTTTTGATTTAACCTATTTATCAATTTTCTTTGTCGGGTTTGCAACGTTTGATGGACAAGCATTGGTACTTGGTGATGTGAATGTGGCCTTTGGCGATATTCTGTCGACTGCACAATATTCGAGCACACTCATGTTTTCTTTACTCATGCTAGCAGCCATCCTCATTATGCTGCCCCGAGCGAGAGCATCTGCTAAACGTATTAATGAAGTTCTAGATACCCATTCATCGATTTTGGATCCTGTGAAACCCAAAACAACCAAAATGACCACGGGCAAGGTTGAATTTAAAGATGTGGTGTTTCAATTTAAAGATGCTCAACAACCAACCCTGAGAAACATTTCTTTTACCGCTAAACCAAAACAAGTGACTGCAATTATTGGTTCCACTGGTAGTGGTAAATCCTCAATTATCAATTTGATACCTCGATTTTTTGATGTCTCTGCAGGCGCTGTTTTGATTGATGAAGTGGACCTCAGAGAGATGAAACAAACCGATTTAAGAAACAAAATTGGGTTTGTGCCTCAACAGGCATTACTATTCACGGGTTCTGTTAAACAAAATCTTACCTTTGGTAAACCTAACGCAACCGATGAAGAAATTTGGCAAGCCTTAGAAGTGGCACAAGCCGATCACTTTATCAAAAAATATCCTGAGCAATTAAATGTTCAAGTATCACAAACCGGGAAAAACTTTTCCGGTGGCCAAAAACAACGCTTATCGATTGCCCGTGCTTTGGTAAAGAAACCGGAAATTTATGTGTTTGATGATGCTTTTTCAGCGTTAGACTACAAAACCGATATTCGTTTAAGGAATCGTTTGAAGAGTTATACCGACTCTGCCACGGTGATTATTGTGGCACAACGCGTCAGCACCATTATTGATGCAGATCACATTGTGGTCTTACATGAAGGTCAAATTGTCGGTCAAGGTAAACATCAAGCTTTGCTTACCTCGTGTGAAATTTATAAGGAAATTGTCTACTCTCAATTAGATCCTGAAGAAGTGGAAAAGACTTTGGCACTCACCAAAAATGATATGAGTTTAGAAGGGAGTCAAACCTAATGGCAGGACCAAGATACGGCCGCATGGGTGGACTCACCGAAAACGAAAAACCGAAGAACTTTAAGGGCACACTTCGCCGTTTAGTTAGTGACTTTAAACCTTATCAAGCTGCGTTAATTTTTGTCGCTATCATTATTACCGTTTCTGTTGTATTCACTTTATTATCACCTTTATATATCCGCGATATCTTAAACGATATCATTGCCAATCCAGCCATCTTTTTTGATGAAGTGAATGGTTTGCTCGCTTTAAGATGGACCGATATCCTTCTTCGATTTGGCATCATTGTGGGTTTCTATTTCTTTTCTCACTTCTTTACTTGGTTATCAGAATTCTTATTAATTCCGATCTCAAACCGTTATTCTTATAAAATTCGCCAATCGTTCCAAGCGAAAATGGATCGATTGCCATTAGCGTTCTTTGACCGTCAAACCTATGGTGAGATTCTTTCCAAGGGTACCAACGATGTCGATAGTGTCTCTCGTTCACTCCAAGGCATTTTGAGTTCGGTCTTAAGTTCATTATTCATGTTTGTAGGAACGTTGATTATGATGTTTGTTACGAGTTGGCAATTGACACTAGTAGCCCTTGCCATCTTACCGATTTCATTGTTTGTCACGATTTTTATTGCAAAAAATTCTCAAAAAAGATTTAAAGCTTATTATGCAAAATTAGGAATGTTAAACGGCCTCATTGAAGAAAATTATTCTGGCTATCGGATTGTGAAACTATTCAATAAAGAAAAAGAAACAGTTGAAAAGTTCACCAATATCAATGAAGAATTAGCAAAAGCAGATCGCATGTCTCAATTTTTTTCTGGAATTATTTTTCCAGCGATTAACTTTGTCAATAACCTTGGATTCGTTGGGATTGCTGTTGTTGGTGGTTTGATTGATAACATTGGTAATATGGTGGCATTCTTTATCTTAGTTTCGTTATTTCAACGACCATTCCAAATGCTTGGACAAATCTCTAATATTATTCAATCCTCGATTGCTGCCGCAGAACGTATCTATAAAATCATGGATGAACCCGAACTTCCGACGCCGGCTCAAGATGCGATTCAATCAAACGCGAATATCAAAGGTAAGATTGAATTTAAACAAGTGGCATTTGCCTATAAACCGGAACAACCTTTATTTACCAATTTAAATCTTCAAGTCAATCAAGGTGATACCATTGCCATCGTTGGTCCTACTGGGGCTGGTAAAACTACACTCGTGAACTTAATGATGCGCTTCTATGAAATCCAACAAGGTGAAATTTTATTAGATGGTAAAAACTTAAAGGAATATAGCTATCCAGCCTTAAGAACAGCTTTTGGTATGGTGCTTCAAGATACCTGGTTATTCAAAGGATCCATTCGTGACAATATCCGCTA
>JBEDEK010000055.1:0-4243 GCA_041175745.1 Bacillota bacterium
TTCATCGGGCCTGCCATTTTTTCATAAGTTACAGGCGGACCTGCGTGGAGAAAAGTGCGTTCAGTCATACCAGGAATTACTTGTAAAGCTGGCATCACTGCAGTTAATTTAGCCTGTGCCGCTAAAATTTTACTTAGGGCTAATTGATTGGCCATATCAATCGTTTCTGCTTTTGCATTGATTTGTACCAGTAAAGCTACTAAGGCTGGATTACCTTGTCCTGGAGGTTGATACTGGACGTTAACATGCTCTACTTTTTGCGCCACTAAATCTTTAAGGAAAATACTGGAACCAACGTTCACAACTTTGGGAAGTTGTTTGGATTGAATTAACTTATTCACGACTTTGTCCTCCGTTGATCATCGCTACTGCATAGCGAACGGCTTGAGCGTGACTCGATGCCAGTCGAACTCCTATCGCTTTGAGTTTTTGTTCTTGATCTTTTAGTTTTTGACTATCGGATTCGGTACCACAAACATAAGCAATAACCGGTACATCTGGTCGCAGTTTTTTAAATTGAGTTAATGATTCAAGATGGGTTCCCGTGGGATCTTCGTGGGAACCAAACCCTAATTCAAAATCCAAAAGCAGAACGCCTACTCGCGGGTCTATTGCTTCTTGTAAAATACGTTCAAGGCGAATGGTCGGTTCAATCATCGGATGCGGTCGACCATTGGTAAAAATGTCATCTCCAAGATCGACAAAGCAGTGACCTTTTGATTGAAAAACGTCATCGAGATGTTCTTCAACTTTTTTTGAAACATTCGAGTAAACGCCGGTTAAGGATTTACGAGCAATACTAATCGCTTCTGAACATAACGTACCACCACAGTAGAGGCCACGAATAAATCTTGTGGTTTTCTTACTCGCAGCAGCGTCAAGCGTTTGTTGTTCGGTTAAATGTTCGAAAATAGGAGGATTTAATTTAACTGCCTTCAACGATAAATATGCGGTTTCTGCTAACGTAGAAGCGTGATAATATGGACTATTTTCTGGTTTTTTACCATCAATAAATCCAATGACCACCGGTTTTTTAACCGTCTTTAATTTTTGCATTATTTTTTCATAAACACTTGCTGCAGGTGGTTTTGAAATTAAAGTAATCACCTTGGTGTCAGGATCAGCATTTAAAATATCAATGCCTTGTAACATCATTAAACCACCAATTTTTTCAGACAAATCACGGCCACCGGTGCCAATCGCTTGGGTGATGCCACCACCGAAACGATCAATTAAAACGGTGACTTCTTGCAGACCTGTGCCAGATGCGGCAACAATACCGATAGGACCTTGACGTATCGCATTAGCAAATGCTAAACCTACACCGTTAAGAATCGCTGTGCCACAATCAGGTCCCATTAATAAAAGACCTTTGGCAATTGCTTTTTGTTTTAATGTTAATTCATCTTCAATTGAAACATTATCAGAGAATAACATCACGTTTAAACCTGCATCTAAAGCAAGATGGGCCTCGTAGGCCGCGTATGCACCTGGAACTGAAATCACCGCGACATCGGCTTGAATGGCTTTAGCTGCTGCTGGTGTAGATGGATAACTCAATGTTTGCGCTGTGTCAGTTTTGGTTTGTTGAGACGCATGTTTTAATGCTTTTACCAGACTATCCACTAATTCAGGTTTGGATTGATTTGTTTTAAAACCAATCAGGCAATCATTGGGTGTAACTTTATTTAATTGATCATCTTTAAAACCAATATCTTTGATCAATTGAATATTCATCGGCGTACCCATTAAAAGAAAAATTTCATCTCCAGAATATTGTTTTTTTAATGAAGCCGTTAGAGACATGAGCGTTACCGAGTCATAATACTCGTTAACGAGAATACGCAAATATGTGTTCATAGGTTCCCTCCTTCAAGGATTCAATCGTAAAATAATAGAAACTAGAGAGAATCATTTTTCCTGAATGCCCGCCTAATTCACGAATGTGTTGATCAATATCAAGTCGAGGTTGATCAATTAATTGTGCCAACCAATCTAGGAACACTTGACTGTATTGTCCTTGATACACATCCATTAACATTTCTTGAGATACCGAAGTGGTTTGTGAAAAACCATCAGTTGCAAAGGCATGGATAAGTGTTGGTGATTTTCCTAACAACCGTTGACTTAAGATATAGCCGCACAAGGCATCATCACCAATCGGCGTTGATCCTGAACCCAACCCAAGAATCTGTGAAATGACTTCTAGTGTGGGTTTTTGAAAAAATTGTTTTAATTTAGATTGGATGATAGGGTGCTCTGTTTTGATGACGTTAGAGAATTCAATAGAAGCATAAACTTGTTTGAGATAGGATAAAAAATGGTTGCGCAACAACTTGATTTTTTTTAGCATGGGCATATGCCAAACTACAGCATCATCCAATACTAACGTTTGATTGGTTTGAAAATGCAATGCCTTGGGATTGAGCTCAAGCTTCATGCCGGGGCAGAAAGTAACGAGAACCTCATCAGCATCAGGACTGAGCACAATCCTTCTAGGCCCATTGCCAAGCTGGGATTGAATAAGATGGAATAAGTGGTGGTCTTCCGTTTCTAATGTCACCATTTGATGATACGCACGGAGAACCGTCCCCACCTTTTGTGTGTGCAAAAGGTGGGAACTAATGGAGTCTAAACTACTTACTTGTCGCTTCCTTACTGACATTTTTTTCAGAAGGATCTTTATAGTAATGGAAGAACAACATCACTAATCCAAACATCACGTAACCGACTGCAACTGGATTAATCGCTTCTAATGTTGTTGGGAAACCAATGGAAGTTGCATGGACAAATCCGAACAATGCTAAACCAGCGGTGATAAATGAATAAACTGCTGCGCGGATGAAATTCTTATCGATAATATAAATACCAATTGCGCCAATTAACATCCCGACAAGAATGTCACCACCAGAGAGTCGTTGCCAACCTAAAAGTGGAACACCACTATTTGCTAAAGCGGTGTAATCGATTTGGGCGCCAACTGCACCTAACGCTGACGTTACTTTTAAGGTAACGAAACCAGCGATGAGCGGAATGAAGGATAATGCGACCGCAGGGAAGTGTTTCTTTTCCGTGACGGCGAAGGCTTGAGAGGTAATCACCATCCCGATATAAACGAGGATGGGTAATAATGCAACTAAAGGAACAATACTTAACACTAAGTTAAGCAATCCGGTAAAGGCTAAAACTAAAACGGAAACGCCAGTTGCCCATGAATAACCAATACGAGCACCGGTGGATTTCCAACCTGGGTGACCAATATAGATAATCGTGGGGAATGGTGAACCTAATAATGAACCAACAACCGTGGCTAAAGCAGGCACTAACATGGATTTGGTCACAGGATAGTGTTCGCCTTCAGCAGCTGCGGATTCTAGGTTATCTAAAGATTCTAAGAAGTCATAGATCGCTAACGGAATCGCTGCCGGTAAGAAAGGTGCGATATAAGCAAAACCAGTGACGACAAAACCTAATTGAGGAATGGGTAAATTTAAACCAACCGTTGAGAAAGAATCAACAACTTTGGTTGGATCCATGTAACCAGTCACCCAAGCCAATAAGGTACCAACGATAATGGCAAAAGCACCGGCAGGAATTTTAAATGGTAATTTCTTTAAAGCAAACCAACCACCTAAAACAATCGCGAATGAGGTCATACCTAAGTATGGTGTGGTGAACATTTCACCAGCGGGGTTCATCGAAATATACGTAATCGCTAAACCAGCAAGCGCACCTAATAAAGCAGTTCTTGGTAAATACTTGTTAATGAACGGGCCAATAAAAGCACCGGCAGTCATGATTAAACCTTGAATTAAATTCCAAGTAACCCCAGCTGCGAGCGCATCTTCCCAAGATGCACCACCAAGTTTGACGACAAGAATAACACCGAACGCAACAGCAAAATAATGTGGAACCGATAATCCATATGGCATCGCTGTGACATTGGGATTATTCGTTTTACGTGCGAGTTGCATCGCAAGATATGCAAGAATTAAACCACCGGCAGAGACCGCAATCGCGGTGCCAGGAACAACAGTTCCAAACACCATCGCTGTCGGCATACCAATTAATAGTAAGAGACCGATCGCTGCTAAGAAGTTCGTCAAGACGTTTGAGAATAGTCCAAAGTAACCGTTTAAGTCACCTTTGACCCACCATTTGATAGGTAAGGTTTTTGTTTGAGCCATGGTAATGTCCTCCTTTTACTTTAAGCTCTTTAAAAATTCGTCAGAAGTCGTCGTCC
>JBEDEK010000056.1:0-4895 GCA_041175745.1 Bacillota bacterium
TTATTGCTATGTCCTTTTGATATTTAGTGTAAAATTGAAACGTAATAGGGGTTAAAACTTATGAAAAATGAACGTTATGAATTAAATAAAAATCTCGCCCAAATGCTTAAAGGTGGTGTGATTATGGATGTATCTAATGTGGAGCAAGCCAAGATTGCCGAAGCTGCTGGAGCAGTTGCCGTCATGGCACTCGAAAGAATTCCTGCAGATATCCGCGCAGCAGGTGGTGTCGCTAGAATGTCAGATCCAAAAATGATTGAACAAATTCAAAAAGCAGTTTCTATTCCTGTGATGGCAAAAGTTAGAATCGGTCATTTTGTTGAGGCCCAAATTTTAGAAGCGTTAGAAATTGATTATATTGATGAGTCGGAAGTTTTAACGATGGCAGATGACACCCTCCATATCAATAAACAAAACTTTAGTGTGCCTTTTGTCTGTGGAGCAAAAGATCTTGGTGAAGCGTTAAGAAGAATCTCTGAAGGTGCATCGATGATTCGTTCTAAGGGAGAAGCTGGTACAGGTGATGTCATTCAAGCAGTCCGGCATATGCGCGCCATAACTGGCGAAATGCGTCGCATTCAATCATTAAGTGAAGATGAATTATTCGTCTTACAAAAACAATGGGGCGTTTCTTTAGATCTTATTAAATACGTTCACAAAAAAGGTAAATTACCAGTGGTGTTATTTTCTGCTGGTGGTGTTGCCACTCCTGCCGATGCCGCTCTGATGATGCAACTAGGTGCAGAAGGTGTGTTCGTGGGTTCGGGCATCTTTAAATCGGGTGATCCAAAGAAACGAGCAGAAGCCATAGTTAAAGCAGTTACAAATTTCCGCGATTCCAAAGTATTACTTGAAGTCTCTCGCGATCTTGGTGAAGCGATGGTTGGATTAAACGAAGATCAAGTTAAAGTTTTAATGGCTGAACGAGGAAAATAATTCTTGCGTATTGGAGTCTTAGCTGTTCAAGGTGCGTTTATTGAACATCGCCAAAAACTCACCTCGATGGGTGTTGAAAATTTTGAAATTCGTCAACTAAAGGATCTGCAACAACCCTTTGATGGACTCATTCTTCCTGGTGGGGAAAGCACAACCCAAGGAAGATTATTAAAGGATTTAGGTTTGTTTGGGCCCCTCAAAGAAAAAATTCAACAAGGTTTACCAACACTTGCAACTTGTGCAGGGATGATTCTATTGGCAACCGATATTACGGGGGAAACATACCATCACCTTGGCACATTACCAATTGAGGTAACACGAAATTATTACGGTAGGCAACTTGGTAGTTTTCATCGGCAAATTCAGCTTGAAGGCAACCGACTGGATTTAATCTTTGTTCGGGCTCCGATTGTAAAAAAAGTGAAACCAGACGTAAAAGTGCTTTTATCAATTGATCATTTAATCGTGGCAGTTCAATACAAACAACAAATTGGCTTATCTTTTCATCCTGAGTTAAGTAAACAAACCTTCTTTCATGATCAACTTATCGCTTTGATTCGCAACCAACAATAACGATGATGAAGAAAGTAAGTGGAAAAACAAACCGTTTTGAAATGGGGTTTGTGTTTGCCATTATTTCCGCGATCTTTTTTAGCCTTAACGTTCCTATTTCAAAATTACTTTTAGTAGAAGTTTCACCTTATTGGTTAGCAAGTTTGTTATATTTTGGTGCCGGCATCGGCACCTTAATGTATCACTTTATCACCAGAAAAAATGCTACAAAACATCTAAAAGTCTCGAATCAATCGCTTTGGTATGGTTTGATGATTGTGCTTGATATTTTTGCCCCAATTTTCTTTTTGTTGGGCGTCAAAGAAACCAATGGAAGTATGGTGGGTTTGTTGTCTAATGCCGAATTAATCTTTACCCTTATCATTGCGTTAATTTTCTTTAAAGAAAAACTCTCATTATTTTCACAAATTGCATCGTTTCTCATTGTTTTTGGTTTACTGTTTGCAAATTACCAAGGATCATCTTTTCAATTCGGAATGGGTTCGCTATGGATTATTCTTGGCACCTTATTTTGGGGTTTTGAAAACAACATCTCTAAAAAATTAAGTTTTGGTAATCCATTATTTGTGGTGATTTTTAAGGGGCTTGGTACTGGCATTGGAACCATCACCATCGCATTATATTTTCGTGAGGATGCGCCAAGTTTTATTTACGTTTTCTATGCATTGGTAGCGGGATTTTTAATTTATGGGTTGAGTTTAATCTTTTACGTCAACGCTCAACGAAGTCAAGGTGCTGCAAAAGTGCAATTAATTCAAAGTTTCGCACCGCTTCTAGGTGGGTTTCTTTCTTGGATATTTTTTCAAGAAAACCTCTTGATTTCAACACTTTTGGGTTATATTTTAGTTGTGTTTGCCTTGGTTTTGTTGGGTTTAGATTCAAGAAAAGTACAGCGTGAATAGGAGAGCGGTTTCATTGGATAAATCCCCCATTTCATCCAAAAATATCATAAAATATACATAATGAAAAATCTTAAAATAGCGTTAGGGCAAATGCGAGTCATACCGGGGCAACCCTCTATCAATTTTGCAAGCTTATCCGCAATGGTCAAACAAGCTAAAGCCAAGCAAGTTGATTTGGTCGTTTTTCCAGAATTATGTATGACCGGTTATTTAATTGGTGACCAATTTTTAGATAATGAATGGGTAGACTTTGCAGTTTCTTTTAACGAAAAAATTAAAGCCCTATCACAAGGTATCATCATCGTTTGGGGAAATGTTTGGACCTTAGGCGCAAATCCTAGCATCTCCAATAACGATTCACGATTAGCAAAATTAAATGCTGCTTTAATTGCATATAACGGTGAGTACTTAAAGCGTAATAATGATGTTTTTCCAGGTGTCTATCCTAAGCGACTATTTCCAAACTATCGCATGTTTGATGATCAACGTTACTTTTTACCCGGTCGAGAATTTGAAGAAAAATTAAACCTAAAAGTAAAATCATTTTTAGATCCACTTGTCGTTCATTATCAAGGAGAAACTATTCGTTTTGGATTAGAAGTTTGTGAAGACATGTGGGATTCAGCTTATGGTTTTTCTCCATCTTCAGAGTATCTTAAACAAGGTGTTGATTTACTCATTAATATTTCTGCTTCACCTTGGACATTAGACAAAGAAAAATCAAGACAACAACAAATTCAAAAACATGCCAAAGTTCCATTTATCTTTGTCAATAAAGTTGGTGCAGATAACAACGGTAAGAATGTCGTCTTGTTCGAAGGTGGTTCGATGGTCTATAACCAACATGGCGAATTAACTTTATTGGCAAATGATGCTGCAGAGCCTGAATTATTGATTGCAAATCTACAAGATAAACAAGTGATCAAGGATAATCCTAAAAAGCTTTATACAATGTTAAAAAAAGGTATTGAATACTTTGATGAACAACTCTTTCAAAAAAAAGCGCCTTGGATTGTGGGTTTATCCGGAGGTATCGATAGTGCAGTTTCCACCGCATTACTGACCGAAGTTGTTGGTAAGGAACGGGTCTATGCTTATTCGTTACCCACGCCATATAATTCTGAGCAATCAAAGCAAAATGCTAGAGATGTTGCAAAAAAATTAGGCGTTCACTTTGAAGAAATTCCCATTCAAAAAGTTGTGGATGCATTTATTCATCTTCAACCCAATGCTGATTTACTGACAAAAGAAAATATTCAAGCGAGGGTTCGAGGTAGCATCTTAATGAATCTTGCTGCTGAAAAAAAAGGGGTTGTCTTAAACAACGGTAATAAAATTGAAATCGCCTTAGGTTATACAACACTTTATGGTGATACCATTGGTGCGCTTGCCCCGTTGGGTGACTTAACCAAAATGCAAATTAACACGTTGGCATTGTGGATAAACGAACAACATAAACAAACCGTCATTCCATTAAATTTAATCGCAAGCGTGGTTCAAGGGGTGCCTCAATATCAATTCAAACCGACAGCAGAACTCAAAAACAATCAAGTAGATTCCATGAAATGGGGTTACCACGATTGGTTGATTCATGAATTGTTGAGTTTCCCTTCGTTAGCGCCTGAACGTATTTTGAAGATGTATCAAACCAAATCTTTTCCATTCGAAATCAAAAACATGCTCACACATTATGGTTTGAATAAACCTCAAACATTTATTGATGACTTGGAATGGGTGTTAAATCTCTGGAATCGTGCTTACTTTAAACGTGTACAAATGCCACCCAATATCATCGTTTCCAAGGGTGCTTTTGGATATGACTACCGAGAAGCACAAATGTCTTATGAAAAAACCGCTTTATATTTAAAATTAAGAACGGAGATTCTTGGTGAGTAAATATCATCAAGCACCACTCAGTTATATTTCTACCATCACGCTTAATGTCCACAATTCAAAACGAATGGTGGATTTTTATACTCAGTTAGGTATGCGAATCCTTTCTCAAACCAAACACGAAACCATACTTGGAACATTATTTCCATTAATCATCCTGAAGCATGATCGAGAATACGCTTTGGAAAGCAAACCAACTCAAGGTTTGTACCACGTTGCATATTTAGTGCCAACAAGAGCCGAGCTTGGTAGTGTATTAAAACATTTAATTGAACATAAAATACCACTTCAAGGGTTGTCTGATCACGGTGTCTCAGAGGCAATCTATTTGGCAGACCCTGAAGGAAATGGCATCGAAATTTACGCCGATAGGCCTTCTATGCTTTGGCCATATGAACATAATAAACTAGCGATGGTTACAGAGATGATGCGATATCAAGAAGTGTTATCGTTAGCAAAACCTTTTACAGGTTTTTCAAAGGAAACGATCATCGGCCACCTTCACCTCCATGTCAGTCAACTTGAAGATGCCGTCAAGTATTATCAAGAAAAATTAGGTTATCAATTAATGCAATATTATGGTGATACAGC
>JBEDEK010000057.1:0-3462 GCA_041175745.1 Bacillota bacterium
ACAATCGTATATCGAAAAGCGAAACCAATCGTTCCTTCTAAAGTATTAGCCGGTAAGGTAATTTGATAGTATCCTGGATAAAATCTCGTCACTAATTCAGTGATTTCAATATTGATTTCTGTTGCGACCAAGCCATTTTCTGAAGACTTAAACAACGTAAATTGTACATTTAAGTCGCTGATGTGTTCTGCTCCCGCATTCGTATCAGCGCCTGCTTTCATAAACAAACCAATCGTTTGGTTTTGAGAATGTTGTAAAGCTGAAGGAAAAACATAACCCATTCCAGAAGGACGAAGTTGCAGTCTAGATTTTGATAAACGTTGCGCATCGGTACAATAAAGAATGCCATCAAACAATTTCGATTCAATTCCATAATTAAGCGCAGGTAAGGCAAGACTTAATTTTTGGTTAAGCGCAAATTGATCACCATTAGGATCATCATTCGTCGTTGGAATGGTTTCACTGACTTGGGATGCATCATAATCAAAACTTGATTGCACAGATGTGATTTGATTTGGTGAAAAAGTATTGATTAAGACCTCATCAACATAAAAATTATTTTCAAAAACATTCGTGTGGTAAAGGCTTCGATCATAAACAGCAGCGACATCTGCGCCACAGGCAGTTAATAAAATACTTGATGCTAAAAGCGGTAATACGCTATTGAATGATTTCTTCATCTAAAGTTAACCATCCCCCCATGAGTGTATCCACACTATCGTCAGCTAGTTTCAATGTACCTTTTGCAGGGGTAAAGGTCAACTCAGAAAAATATATTTTCCCGTCAATATTGTAAAGGTCAACACGAACAAAAGGGTAAGGTGCGGCTAGTTTTTCTGCTAATTGCAGCATTGCTTGAAAATGAGGTGGTTCAACGATAGGATATTCCGCACTTCGCCATCCATTAAACTGTGCACCTGGAAAAGGTGTCCAATTAGAAAGTAAATGCGTGTAGCGAATATCTGCACCTCGTCCTGTTACCACGTAAAGGTATTTTGCCTGTCCATGAAAAACATGAATTTTATATTCAATCGGTAAACTTGTTTCAACGCCTAAATATTTTTCGATGATGATTTTTCTTGGTATCGGTGAGTAATGTCTTTCTAATGTTTTCAATCCATAATCGGTTCTTAGCCATCGTTTGAACTGTCTTTTGATTTGATCATAATTTGCAATCTTTTTATCCAAGATAATCCGATTAAAACCAGAAGCATGACTGGACTTCATGACAAATTGCTTGGGCAATCGTTTCCAAGGAATATCTTCAAACCGGTCATAAACCCCATAGGTTGGAATTAAATAATTTTTTAATCCTTTTTCTTTCAGCATCTCTCTGACTGCAACTCGATCGCTTCCACGAATCACTAAGGGATCTTTAGGAAAGACAAAGTAACGCAAGATTTGTAATTTTTCTGTATAGGTGGTTGGCGATTGAAGGTTGAGGGGTTTGCCTGTAATGAAGCGATATTGCCATTTTAAGTAGGTTAGGGGTAAAAAACGAATCATCCACCAACGAAGTGGAGTAAAGAATAACCGTAAGGTTTTGGGTAGTGATCGTTTTGTCGTCATTATCTCTATTATACCGAATCGTTTATAATGGCGTTAAGATGAGAATTTTAGTTGTTACCCAATATTACTATCCAGAAAGCTTTGCCATCACCAATATTTGCGAAGGTTTGGTCAAATTAGGGCATCGTGTGCAAGTTTTAACGAGTAAACCCCAGTATGGTTTTGGAGAAGTGCCTAAAGATTATCAAAAAATCACTGATGAAATCATCAGTGGTGTCAATATCCATCGGGTGCGAACGTTTGCAAGAAAACGTTCAAAACTAAGTATTTTGATGAATTATGTAACTTTTTATCAAGCTGCGATGAGAGATATCGATCATTTACCAGGTCGATTTGATGTGGTTTTGTCTGTTTCCCTATCACCCCTGATGTCCATCGCTCCGGCGATACGTTATGCAAGAAAACATCAAATTCCGCATTTACTATATGCCGTTGATGTTTGGCCTGAATCCTTATTAGTATCTTCCATCCTCAATCCAAAAGGCATCGTCTATGGATTATTAAAAAGATGGAGTCTTGCTCTTTATCGACAAGTTGATCGGATTGTCGTTGGCTCACCTAGTTACGTCAAACACTTTATCCATATGATGGATGAAAACAAAGTTGCTAAACAAGCACTTATTCAACCGGCACTGATTGAAACGATTGGCAAAGAAAAAATTGATTATGGTGAAGGTTTCCATCTTGTTTATGCTGGTAATGTTGGCACCATTCAACAATTGCTTCCTTTAGTTCATGCATGGAAACGAACCAGAGCGCAAGATCATTTGCATATCATTGGTGAAGGTCGACAATTGCCAGTGTTGAAAAACTTGGTAAATACACTTAAATTACAAACTCGTATTCATTTCTATGCCCATCAAACTCCTGAAAATCTCGGTAAATTTTTGATTGATGCAGATGCGTTTTATGTGGGTTTACAAACCCCTGGTATCGTGGGTAAAACCATTCCTCATAAATTGATTCAATATTTACCTTTTGGTCAGCCAATCATAGGTTTTTTACAAGGAGATGGATTGTCCATACTCAAGCAATTCAAAAACACCTTTATTCTTCAATCAAAATTTGCAAATTTAACCACCTTGATTAAAAAAATTAAAGGTATGGATAATGAAAAAAAAGAATCCATTCGCTTACAACACCAACAACATTATGCAAAGACTTATTCTGCTGATAAGGCTTGTGAAACCCTCGTCAATCATTTCAATGCATTAATCCAACGCCAGACGCGTTGACCGGTTATATCGATACCAAATCGTTCAATAGCAATCTTTTTTGCATTGATTGCCTTGGATTGAACAAGACTATAATCTAATTTTAAAAATTGTTGCAAGCTCACACGAATACCATCTTCTGACGCATCTTCAATCCATTGTAATTCTTGACCAAAGTTTGTTTCAAAAAAAGGGTGTCTTGTTGTAAGGGTAGGTGCTCCCGAAGCAATATAATCAAATACTTTAGATGGGATTGCAACGTCATCTAAAGCTTTATTGAGTGGTCGTGGGTTGATGTTAACATAAGCTCCTGCTTGATACTTTCTTACTTGAAATGGTGATAATAAACCAAGAAATTTGATCTGACGATGTTGTTGACTAATTTGTTCAATCATATTTGCTTCAGGACCAAAACCTGATACGAGTAAATCAAGTTTTTGATCTTTGAGTTGTAAAAATCCCTTAATTAATGAGTCAATTCCATATCGACTGTAAAGTGCGCCTGAAAAAAATATATAGGGTCGAGGGTGTTTTTTTGCACCATTTTCAACTTCTACAATGCCGGGTAGGACTAATTGAGGTTTTTGTTTTGGATTAAATAATGAAAGAAGCGATTCGGTAATACCGATGTAAGCATGGTGGTGATGATGTAACTTATACCATTGCCTTGCTTTGCTTT
>JBEDEK010000058.1:0-11914 GCA_041175745.1 Bacillota bacterium
GCGGTGAGTTCACGGAATTCACCTTCTTTTAAGGTACCTAGGGTTAGTTCACCAACGGCTTCACGATGTAAGTTGGTTACTTGATATCCAAATTTAGCAAACATTCTCTTTACTTGATGGAATTTACCTTCATAAATGGTGAGGGCAACTTGGTGGTCATTGGGTAATAAATGAACTTCTGCAGCTTTAACCATTTCTTTTTCACCCAAAGAAAACCCAGCCTTGAAAACTGGAATGAGCTTCTTATCCATTGGCTGATCAAGGGTAACGTGGTAAATTTTGCCCACATCGTGCTTGGGCGATGTCAGGTGGTGTGTTAATTGGCCGTTATCGGTAAAAATAAGCAAACCAGTCGTATCCTTATCTAACCTGCCAACTAAATGAAGATCACGATGTTCATAACCTTGAATCAAACTAAAGGCGGTTGGATCTTTTCGATCTTCCCTTGCAGAAACATAACCCTTTGGTTTATTTAACATCAAGTAAACATATTCTTGATAGTCTATCGGTGATTCATCCACTAACACCTCATCGCGTTCAGGATTCACATCAAAACCACTATCTTGAATCAGTTCCTTGTTAACCAAAACCACACCCAATTTAATGAGGTTCTTTACTTCACTTCTGGTGCCAACACCAGCGTTGGCAAGAAATTTATCGAGCCGCATATCGTTGATTTAACCAAAAACTAATACCAGTACCTATCGTTAATGTGACAACAGATAACAACAACATCACCACATTTAAATCTGCATAAATGGGTACGATTTTATAGTTAAAAAAGATTGCCCCAATCGAACCGAGAATAAAGCCATAAATGGTCAGATTGACTTGATCTTTATACTTTTTAAATAACAACGACATGAGCAAACTAATCACCATGAAGCCAATGAGTGCACCAATGCCTAATAAACTAAAATTGATTACTTCAGCGACAAAACCTTCCAAATTGAGAAGATTTTCAATCAAACGTTGTAAGCTGTTTAACACGGGTTCATAGAATCCAATCGTTAGTAATAACATTGATCCAGAAATACCAGGAACTACAAAAGCAGACACCCCTAAAAATCCAACGACAATCAAGATTAATTTTGGAAAGAACGCCTCACCTTCAAGAATCACACTAGCATCTAATTTACCAATGACGGAAAAGACACCCAACAGTCCAGCGACTATCGCTGGTATCAACATATACACCCAGTTGTTAAACGAAAATTTTTTTGGTAATGCCTTTCTTAATGTCGGTAGGCTACCCACAATGAAACCGGCAAATAGTGAAACAGTAGGTAGTGGTGCATATTCAAAAGCAAGTCCCATTGGAAAAGTAAGAGCACCAATTGCAAGGAGAATACCGAGTGCAGATGGAATCAGCACCTTCAATGATTGCTGTAAGTCCTTTTTAATTTGAACAATCGCATGAATCAAATCGTCATAAATGCCTAGCATAAACGCAATGGTTCCGCCGGAAATACCCGGAATAATCGCCGCTGTTCCAATCGCCAAACCCTTTAAAAATAAGGAGATAAATTGTGAATTTAGTTTCTTCATTTCGCTTCAAGTATAGCACTCGTGATAAGATAGTTAAGCAAGGAAAATTGAGTTGTGAAATTGATTGTTGGATTAGGTAATCCAGGAAAAGAATACGCCACCACACGCCATAACATGGGTTATATGGTGATTGATGCTTTGGCAAAAAAATGGAATCTTTCCACCTTTAAAAATAATTTTCAAGGTGAATATGTCGCGCATACCACCCAACAAGCAATCCTATTAAAACCAACCACATTTATGAACCTAAGTGGTCAATCGGTTAACGCCCTTGCACAGTTTTATAAAATTGCTCCTCAAGAAATGGTCATTGTTTATGATGATTTAGCTTTAGAACCAGGGAAAATTAGATTAAGAATGACGGGGTCTAGTGGTTCCCATAACGGTATGCAACATATCATCGACACCTTTAGTACTCAAGAAATTAAACGTATTCGCGTTGGTATTGGTCCAGTCCCTTTAGAACAAAAAGGGAAAGACTATGTTTTGGGCATCCCTTCAAAAGAAGATCAAAAGAAAATAAACCAAGCAATTTTAGACGCAGTTTCTGCGATTGAAGTTTACCTCAAAACTAATTTTTCCCAAGCAATGAACCAATTTAATCGAGGTGATAGCGACTGAAATCCTTATTTAAATCGATTCAAGAAACCAAAATTACCACCCCCCTCTTATCGAAAAAGGGACTTTTTCATTTGGACGATACTCTTGGGATAGCGTTAACGGTCGCTGCCGCTTATTTAGAAAAACCACAGAGTATTCACATCGTTACTTCCAATCTTTATAATGCCCAAAAAGTTTATGACCTCTTAACCGGATTTATTGGGGAAACGTCTTGCCTGTTTTACCCAGTGGATGAATTACTAAGAGCTAACACCATTGCAAATAACAAAGAAATGCTTGCCCAACGACTTTATGTAATGAGTCAATTGCTCACAAATAAACCCTTTGTATTAATCACACACACCGCTGGCGTCCTTAAGTATTTACCAAACCCTAAATACATTGAAAGTTTAAAACTAAATCTTAAACCAGGAGAGAGTCACGCCATTCAGCATCTCAAGAAACTACTGATTGCAGCAGGTTATCAACGGGTCAATAAAATTGATGCATCGCTTCAATTTGCCATTCGTGGTGATATTTTAGATATCGCGTCGGTGAACTTACCACACCCCGTACGGATTGAGTTCTTTGGCGAGGAAATTGAAAGCATTCGTTATTTTGATATTGCTAATCAAACATCTTTTGAACAAATTCACCAAGTCGAGATTCTTCCTGCCAGTGATATTTTGTTTACTCCAGAAGAAAGAGCTGAATTAGAGCACAAAGTACTTACCCAACTTGCCAGCGATTTAAAATTGATCGGCCCTCAATTATATTCACAACTTGAAACAGTCACAATAAGTGACTTACAAGCGATTCAACAACACCAAATCACACCTCAACACTACCGTTATTTAGGATTTGCCCAAAGCCAACATTATTCGATTTTAGATTATCAACCTCATGCCGTGACCCTGATTGCCAATCAAGATCAAGTCGAAAGTACGGCAAAATTATTAATTGAAGAGGGTTGGTCTTATTTCCAAGAACTATCGATCGCAGGTCGACAATTATCGCATTTACAAATGTATCGACCATTAGAAAGAGTCCTTAGTACAACAAAAAATGTATACAACAAAGAGTTCGTTTCTGAATCAGGATTTCATCTTTCTATTAGACCGATTACCATCGGCACTGGTCAAAGCAGCGCATTACAAACAACGTTAAAATCAGCGCTATCCCTTTATCCACATATTTTGTTTGCTGTGAGTACCAAATCGCAACTCGACCAACTCACAACCCAACTTCAAGAGTTAAAACAAACATTTACATTGATAGAAGGATTGCAAATCCCCAATCAAAACATTGCTATTACTTTGTTAAATCTTGAAGAAGGTTTTGAAATACCTGATTTTAAATTTGCCTGTATCACCAGTAAAGAACTCTTTGGATATCGCCAGAAAACATCAAAATACTTTTCTCGTTATAAAGAAGCCACGATTCTTAGTTCACACGAAGACCTAGTGGTAGGTGATTATGTCGTTCATGAATATTCTGGCATTGGACAATTTCTTGGTGTTAAAACGATTGAAGTGGACGGGCTTCATAAAGACTATTTACATATTCAGTATGCTGGGACGGATGTGCTATATGTGCCCCTGTCTCAATTTAAATTGGTGAGAAAGTTTTCTGGTAAAGAGGGCGCTGTTCCAAAACTCCATCGCTTACAATCCAAAGAATGGGAAAGCACCAAAAAGCGAATTAAAGAAAGAGTCGATGACTTAGCAGAACGCTTGGTGGTGTTATATAAAAATCGCGCGGTTACGCAAGGCTTTGCGTTTCCTCCAGACGATGACATCCAAGGACAATTTGAAAGAATATTTCCTTATGAATTAACGCCAGATCAACAACGATCTGTGACTGAAATTAAGGCTGACATGGAAAAACCATTTCCGATGGACCGCCTATTATGTGGAGATGTTGGTTTTGGCAAAACCGAAGTAGCTTTTCGGGCTGCATTTAAAGCGATCAACGCTCACAAACAAGTTGCTATTCTTTGCCCAACCACTCTTTTAGCGAGACAACATTACGAACGTGCCATTGATCGCTTTGCAACATTTGGTATAAACATTGCTATTTTTTCAAGATTAATTCCGGAAACAAAACAAAAAGAATATATCAAACAAATTAAAGCCGGCCATATTCAACTTGTGATTGGTACACATCGCTTATTAAGTAAAGAAATTATCTTTAAAGATTTAGGTTTATTAATCGTGGATGAAGAACAACGTTTTGGTGTTGAGCAAAAAGAAAACATTAAAGAATTAAAAACAAACGTTGATGTTTTAACCCTTAGTGCTACACCCATTCCCCGCACCTTGCAAATCTCACTTCTAGGCATTCGCCAACTTTCGCAAATTAATACTTCACCCCTTAACCGCGTTCCTATCCAAACATATGTGATGCGCCACGACCCACTTATCGTTAAGGAATTGATTGAACGAGAACTCGCTCGGGATGGTCAAGTATATTATCTTCATAATCGCGTAGAGGACATTGGCTTTGTTGCCTCACAATTAAATACCAAAATCAAAGGAAGCCGCGTAGGCATCGTTCACGGACAAATGGAAAAAAATGAAATCGAGGATGTGATGGTCGATTTCTATAATGGCAACATTAACCTATTAGTTTGCACATCCATAATTGAGAATGGCATTGACGTTGCCAATGCTAATTTAATTATTATTGAACAGGCGGCAAACTTTGGTTTATCCCAGCTGTATCAAATTAAAGGTCGAGTTGGTCGTGGTAATCGCATCGCCTATGCTTATTTACTTTATGAAGAAGCAGAACGTCTTAATGAACAAGCGGCCAAGCGCTTAAAAGCAATTCAAGAATTTACAGAATTGGGAAGTGGCTATAAAATTGCCCAACGAGATTTAATGATTCGCGGAGCTGGTGATATTTTAGGACCGGAACAAGCTGGATTTATTGATACCGTTGGACTTGATATGTACTTACAATTATTAAATGAGGCGATTGAAGAAAAGAAAACAGGCATTGTAAAACCATCCGTTACGCCACCACCATCATTGATGATTGATGCATATATTCCTGAAACATATGCCAAAACTGAAGATAAAGTCGAATTATATCAATCGATTGAGTCTGCTAAGGATTTTGACGAACTTCAAACGATTGAAAGTTACATCCGTGATTTATACGGACGCCTACCAGATCAAGTTCAAAATCTACTCAAAAAGAGACATTTTGATCTATTAACCAAACACCCCGCGGTAGGCTCGTGGCAAGAAACCAAAGCATATATTGATGTTTTTTGTAGTGAAGCTTTCACTAATCTCAATAAATCAGGGACACTTTTGTTCCAGCACATTCAACAACACGTACACGCTTTAAAAGTAAATTATGCTAATCGAATCCTTCGCATACGCTTAAATAAAACTGGTGATTGGTTTGCAATGTTAATGGATTTAATCAGAGGAATTGTACAAACTTACGATAATCTTACCAAAAAGGATTAAACTTAACCCATGAGACTCGATTTATATTTAAAACAAATTGGTGTGTTAAAACGAAGATCATTATCCAAAGAAACGATCGAAAAAAATCGCGTTCGCGTCAATGATCAACTCACCAAACCTAGTTATGAAGTGAAACCCCAAGACATCATTGATATTTATTTTAAAGAGCATACGATTAAAATTCGCGTTTTAAACCCCATTCAAAATTATGAAACCATCCCTCAACCCAAACCTTCTCGATAAAAGTAAAACTTACATTGTTGCAGTGTCTTTTGGTCCAGACTCCATGGCCCTTTTACACCTTTTACAACAAGCAGGTTTTAAGGTTGAAGTCGCCCACGTTAACTACCACTTAAGAAAAGAAAGTGACCTTGAACAATCTCAGCTTGAACAGTATTGTCTTGAACATGATTTGCCGATGCATGTGTTAGATGTTTCATCGATGCCTAAAGGCAACATTCAAGCACAAGCAAGAACGATTCGTTATGATTTTTTCAAACAACTGGTGACAACTTTTCGTGCAGACGGTGTGCTGACAGCTCACCACCAAGATGATGATCTCGAAACTGCGATGATGCAACGTCAGCGCTCAAATTTATATGAATACTTTGGTATTCGACCCGTTGGCGATTGGGAGGGCATAACCATCTATCGACCTCTGCTTAATCAGACCAAACAAGATTTGATTGATTATTGTTTTAACCATCAAATTCCCTATGCGATTGATCAAAGTAACGCCAAGCTCATTTACCAACGCAATCGCGTTCGCGCGAACCTCGGCACACTATCTGCATCCGAAAAGCATAAAATGCGAATCGCATTTCAAAAAGAAAATGAACACCGAAAAAAACTCACTAAATTTTTAAAACCACTTACTCTTAGACACACCCTTGCAATCCAAACCTATTTGCAATGGGATAGACTAACCCAATTTCTTTTTTGGATTTTATTTAATCAATCCCAGATTATTTACACACCCATTACAGAATCGTGGTTAAAGAAAATCGAACAAATTTTAAAGGCGAAGAAACCCAATGTTATGGTTCCTTACTCGAAAGGATGGCATGTTGAAAAAGCTTACGAAAAATTTTGGATCATCAAAGATGAAGATGCAAAACCTTATGAATATTTAAATCCTCAAGGCACCCTTTCGCTTCCCTTAATGACCATTCACCTTGACCGGATCAAGGTACTTCCAAAAACATTTATTCTCCGTTCTTGTCAGCCGCATGACTTACTAAAAATTAAAACCTATGCAAAACCCTTTCGTCGTTTGGCGATTGATTGGAAAATGCCACTATTTTTAAGAAGGGTGTGGCCGGTTTTTACCACCCTTAAAGGTGAAGTTATTCTTTTACCTCGATACCAAAAAAATCTTGTTGATAAAGCGAATAATTGGTTAGAGATTTTAGAATAGAATATAATCATCTTACGAGGATATATCGTGTATAATTTTCTCTATATCCTCTATTGATTAAGGAGCAATCATGAATCGAAAACCCAATACTTTTTTAAATTATTTATTCCCATACATTATGATGGCAACTGCCGTATTAGCGTTTGTATGGTTAGTGTTTTTTTCTAATCCAGTGGGAACGGTAGCTATTCCAGCGACTAACTTAGGCAACTTCTTACAAACTGCCAACATAAAGGAAATCACCACAACTGAAAGAGAAACCGTCACGATTATCTCTGGAAACTATCTTAGCGATGAAGGCAGTACCATCTATTTCACTGCAACCTTTGAAACCAGCAACTCCTTTATTAAAGATGCAGTCGATGAAGCACTCAGTACTAGGTTAATTGATGAAAATGATCCAACACAAGGTTTCTTTTTTGCACAAATTTGGAACACGAATAATGCTTTTGAAACAAACTGGTTTGATGCCTGGGGGCCTACCATCTTTGTAGTAGGTGGTTCCGCCCTTGTCTTTTTATTTATTTTTTCAAGAATGAATGCCAGTGTAAACAACACCAACAATAAAGCCCTTGAATTTAACCGTTCAAGAGCTCGTCGAGAAGATAATTCAAAAATTAAATTTAGCGATGTGGCTGGTGCTGAAGAAGAAAAAGCTGAATTGGTCGAACTTGTTGAATATCTAAAGACCCCGGGCAAATTCACGAAGTTAGGAGCAAAACTTCCACGAGGCGTCTTATTAGTCGGCCCTCCAGGAACGGGTAAAACATTGCTTGCAAAAGCCGTCGCTGGTGAAGCCGGTGTTCCTTTCTTTTCCATCTCCGGTTCGGATTTTGTAGAAATGTTTGTTGGTGTTGGTGCCGGCCGTGTTCGCGACATGTTCCGTCAAGCTAAAAGAAACGCCCCTTGCTTAATTTTTATTGATGAAATCGATGCAGTCGGACGCCAACGTGGTGCAGGTATGGGGGGCGGTAACGATGAACGTGAACAAACACTTAACCAACTCCTTGTTGAATTAGACGGTTTCTCTGACAACTCAGGAATTATTGTCATTGCTGCCACCAACCGAGAAGATGTTTTAGATCCAGCCTTACTCAGAGCTGGTCGATTTGATCGTCAGATTACCGTTAACCTTCCCGACCGTAAAGGTAGAGCTGCAATTTTTGCAGTTCATTCCCGTAATAAAAAACTTGATCCAACAGTTGAATTTGATAACTTAGCCAGAAGAACTGTTGGTTTCTCGGGCGCTGATATCGCCAACATCATGAACGAAGCCGCCATTCTTGCAGTGCGTGGAAATCGTGAAATGATTACGCTGAAGGATATTGATGAAGCGATTGATCGTCGCATTGCTGGTCCAGCAAAAAGTTCCCGCGGTTTATCAGAACACGAAAGAGAAGTCGTAGCCTATCACGAAGCGGGACATGCCATTATTGGTCTTAATTTGAAGTTCTCTGACAAAGTTCAAAAAATTACGATTGTCCCTCGTGGAAGAACGGGTGGCCATGTGATGATGACACCAGAAGAAGATCGTTTTTTAATGACAAAAAATCAATTGGTTGCTCGAATCATAGGATATTTAGGCGGCCGTACATCGGAAGAAATTTTCTTTGGTGACGTTTCCACTGGTGCTCAAAACGACATTGAAGTGGCAACCCGAATTGCCCGAATGATGGTCACAGAATATGGCATGAGTTCACTAGGACCGATTCAGTATGAATCGAACACAGGTTCAGTGTTCTTAGGTCGAGACTATAATTCAACACAAAAGAACTTCTCAACCCAAGTAGCGTTTGAAATTGATAAAGAAGTTAGAAAAATTATTGACGATGCCCACGAAGAAGCAAGACGAATCCTCACCGAAAAGAAACAAGATTTGATTTTGATTGCCAAAACGCTTCTTGAAAAAGAAACCATTACTGCTGAAGAAATCTCTGCTGTTCTTGCTAATAAACCCGTTGAAGAAGAAATTAAAAAACCACGCAAGAAGAAAGAAGACAAGGATGCATAATTATGGCGTTAACTGACCAAGAGATTGTTCGCAGAGAAAAACTACAAAAACTTATTGATAAAGGCATTGATCCATTTGGTCAAAAGTTTTTAACCACCCATCACTCCACCGAAGTTAAAAAACTCGCTGGAGGTAAAACGCATGATGAACTTGAATCTTTGGCGATTCAAACATCGATTGCAGGAAGAATTGTGTTACTTCGCAACATGGGTAAAGCAAGTTTTATTACCTTGCAAGACAAACTCGGTACCATCCAAGCTTACATTCGTAAAGATGTGATTGGTGAAGAATCCTACAGTATCTTTGAACTTGCTGATTTAGGAGACATTGTTGGTGTTGAAGGAACACTTATGCTTACCAAGACAGGTGAAATTACCGTAAAAGTTAAAACCTATACTCACCTTGTGAAAGCTTTAAGACCACTGCCGGAAAAATATCATGGATTAAGTGACGTTGAAGAACGTTATCGTCGACGCTATGTTGATTTAATCGTCAACGAAGATGCGCGAAAAGTTGCACTCATGAGACCGAAAATTATTCGTCTTATTCAACAGCACATGGATGAACAAGGTTATGTTGAATTTGAAACCAGCATGCTTCAATCTACCCTTGGCGGTGCGTCTGCTCGTCCATTTGTGACTCACCACAACGCATTAGATCGCGACTTCTATTTACGCATTGCGACCGAACTTCCTTTAAAACGACTCCTTGTCGGTGGTTTAGAACGCGTGTACGAAATTGGTCGCCTATTTAGAAACGAAGGCATTGATACACGCCACAATCCTGAATTCACCACGATTGAAGCTTATCAAGCTTATGGTGATTTATCCGACATGCAAAACCTTGCACAACAATTATTATCTAGCCTAGCGTTAAAATTAACTGGTAGTTACGAGTTGCCTTGGGGAGACAAAACCATTTCTTTAAAACCACCCTTTCGCTCTGTGCATATGGTTGATCTTATCAAGGAACACACGGGTATCGATTTCTTTAAACCGATGACATTTGAACAAGCCAAATCACTCGCTGACCAACACAATATTCATTTAGAAAAACATGAAAATGCAGTGGGTTATATTATTAATAAATTTTTTGAAACCTATTGTGAAAAGAAATTAATTCAACCGACGTTTGTAACCGGTCACCCACTTGAAATTAGTCCACTTGCAAAGAAAAGTAAGGATGCTCGATTTACAGAACGATTTGAACTCTTTATCGATGGTTCCGAATATGCAAATGCTTTTACAGAATTGAATAATCCGCTTGATCAAGAAGAACGTTTCCAAGCTCAACTTGCTGCTAAAGCAAGAGGAGACAAAGAAGCTTCTGAAAATGACGTTGATTTTCTTGAAGCCTTACAGTTTGGCATGCCACCTGCTGGGGGTATCGGTATCGGTATTGACCGACTGGTGATGTTACTCACCAATCAAAGTTCAATTCGCGAAGTGATTTTATTCCCAACCTTAAAAACCAAGTAACTATTTTTAACAAAACCTCACTATTCATAGTTATGGAGACGATGATGAAGCACTTTTTCTTTACATCAAAGAGGGTGTCCCTTATACTCTTTACGTATAGCGTGAAGGCTATTCAAATACTCTCTGCTTCCAGTGAATGGGAGCCAGAATGTCCAGAGGGAGGTGCTTTATGAAAAAGTACGAAATCATGTACATTGTGCGTGATGGCTTAGACGAAGAAACCCGTAAAGCTGAAGTGGCTAAAGTCCACGCAGTTTTAACGTCCAATGGTGCCACAATCACCAACGTGAACGAATGGGGTTCTCGCGAACTTGCTTATGAAATTAAAGAGCAACGTAAAGGCTATTACGTCGTTGTGAAAGCAACGGCATCTGCGGAAGCGGTCAAAGAATTTGATCGTCTTGCCAAGATTAACAATGCATTATTACGTCATTTAATCATCGTTGATCCTGAACAATAAGGAAGGTTTAACTTATGATTAATCGCGCTGTTATCGTTGGTCGTTTAACCAAAAACCCAGAATTAAGAAAATCGGCTGCTGGCAATAGTTTTGCATCCTTCACAGTTGCTATTGATAACCGCACCAAACCTGGCGAACCTAAAACTGCTTCATTCATTAACTGCATTACCTTCGGTAATACGGCTGATAATTTAGCAAAGTATACTCGCAAAGGAAGCTTAATTGGCGTTGAAGGTAGACTCCAACAACGAAATTATGAAACCAAAGATGGTCGCAAAGGCACCGCCTTAGAAATCATCGCAGATACGGTTCAATTCTTAGACTCTAAAGGATCAGGTCCAGGTGCTAACGCCGAACCCAATCCCACCCCACAACTTGAAAAAGACGACAATAAAAATTTAGAAAGCATTGATATCGTCGACGACGATCTCCCCTTCTAAAGAAAGGAACTTCATCTATGGCATTTAAGAAAATGCGTCCAAAGAAGAAAGTTTGCTATTTCACCACCAATAACATCAAGCATATTGATTACAAGGATGTGGAATTACTCAAACGCTTCATTACCCCAAACGGTAAAATCGCTCCACGCCGTGTTACCGGCACTAACGCTCGTTATCAACGTGAATTAGCGGTTGCGATTAAAAACGCCAGATTCATGGCACTCATTCCATTCTTAATGGATTAAATATCGTTTTTTTAGTCAACAATAAATTTGTTGCCGTTAATAACAACCCTCTTGTTTCTCAGATAACCTTATAGACCTTGTTTATGCAAGGTCTTTTTTATTCTTGATATTTACCAAACTTTATCCAAAGCTCAAAGAAAATTATTTAAATTCCTAACGAGGCAACAGTATTGAATATTATGACACTCCATAAAACGAACTGTTGATTGTAATCCTAAGTGTCGTGTTATAAG
>JBEDEK010000059.1:0-6327 GCA_041175745.1 Bacillota bacterium
TTTCTACAGATCGAACGATTCAACAATATGTCGATGACATATGGAAATTAAAGAAAATAATATGAAAATTGAACTTAAACCCCTTATCAATGAACAAGCCAAATTAGACGCTCATATTCAATCCCAACATCAAGTTACGTATGCAAACACTCGAGAAAAACGCATCCTTGCTCTGCTAGTAGAAATTGGTGAAATGAAAAATGAAACAAAAACTTTTAAGTTTTGGTCCAAAAAACCAAGCGCCGAAAAACCAATTATTCTTGATGAATATGCTGATGGCTTGCACTTTTTATTGTCATTAAGTATTGAAGTTCAATCGCAAAAAATGAACTATGACATTCAACCGCTTTATCTTTCACTGACTCAGGCTACTATTCTCGTTTTTCAGCAAGTTTCTGAATTATCCAAACATTGGCATGTTAAGCACTTAGAAAGTGCATTTCAATCTTATTTAAATCTCATTCCATTACTAGGTTTTACAGCGGATGAAGTTGTTCAGGCCTATTTCAAAAAACTTGGCGTAAACTATACTAGACAACAAAATGCATATTAAAGGAGCATGATGATGAAAAAAACTTGGTGGCCGTTACTGAAATCTTTATCTGAATTAAATGGTATCTCTGGTTTTGAACATCAAGTTGCCCATTTTATTGAGAAACAAATTAAACCATTCGTTGATGACATTCAATACGATGGTTTAGGCTCTTTACTTGCAATTAAAAAAGGAAAAAATCCCAACCTAACCGTGATGCTTGCTGCCCATATGGATGAGGTTGGTTTTTTGGTTTCCCAAATTGAGGATTCAGGCATGATTCGCTTTACCCCAGTTGGTGGGTGGTGGGGTCATGTCCTCCTCGCTCAAGTAATGGTTTTAACAACTCGAGAAGGTCAAGTTTTCCATGGTGTTATTGGTGCAAAACCTCCCCATGGTATGAGTGCAGAAGCAAGAAACCGTGTTCTTGATATTAAAGAGATGTATCTTGATTTAGGTTTAAATTCTAAAAAAGAAGTCGAAGCAAAAGGTATTCGCATCGGCGATATGATTAATCCTAAAACCGAAGCAATGATCATGAATGACTCCGATATCGTTATGGGCAAAGCATGGGATGATCGTGTCAGTTGTGCTGTATTAATTGAATTAATGAAACGTTTAAAAAATGTCGATACTGAGGCAACGATAATTGCTACTTTTACGGTTCAAGAAGAAGTTGGCTTAAGAGGAGCGAAAACATCGACATACAAAGCTAAACCCGATTTAGGTTTTGCCATCGATGTCACGCTTTCGCATGATTTACCAGGTGCACCAAAAATGGACACCCGATTAGGTCAAGGTGTTGCCTTGTCTATCTTAGATGCGAGTGTAATTGCCCACCAGGGTTTAGTTGCTGACGTTGAAAAAGTCGCTAAAGAAAATCAAATTCCCTTTACCTATGATGTAATGCCAGTTGGTGGTACCGATGCTGGAGAAATGCACAAAGCATTTTCAGGTGTTGTGGCCATGACCCTCTCGGTACCTTGTCGGTATTATCATTCTCACACCTCTATGGTGCATCTAAAAGATGTTGAAATGACAACGCAATTACTTGAAAAATATCTCCTGCAATTTAATGCAAAAACATTAACAATGTTACACGCCTCAAAATTTAAAGCTTAATGATGACGGTTGTAATCCAAGATGTTGTCTATCCTGTTACGATTTTTTATCGTGCAAAAAAACGCATGACGCTTCGCTTTAAGGATCAATCTTTTCATGTTTCTGTTCCAAAAAGAACGAATGAGGATTGGATTGAAAAACAAGTAATCATTCATGGAAAAAAGTTGTTGGAAAAAGTAAATCGAATTCCTAAACCGTTTAATCACCAGGGTATGTATCAATATGGCGATTGGCATTTGTATCAAGATTTATCTAAGTTTATTAACAATAAAACAAAGGATTCTTTAGCGATCTTCTCACCCTATACGGATTCATTAAAATCAATGTTTACAAACGATCTTCAGCAACGGGTTAAATATTGGCAAGAAGCCTTGAAAATTAAAACAGCCTATCGTATTCGCGTTCGCCTGATGCATACCCGACTTGGTTCTAATTCACGACGAACAAAAACCCTTACTTTCGCAATGAAATTGATTCATTTTGCATGGCCAATTATTGATGCAGTGATTGTTCATGAATTGATTCATGATATCCATTTTGATCATTCAAATCAATTTTATAATGCTCTCTATCAAGCCTATCCTCTATATCAGATAGAACATGCTAAAATTTTAAAAGGCCAATATAAATGAATACCTTCAAAAGTTTACAAGATCCCCATATTAAAAAACTAAGGCTATTAAAAGATCAAGATGGTCCTTTTGAACCCACACATTTTTTAGTTGAAGGCCAACATCTCGTTGACCATGCTTTGAAAGCTGGCGTCTTGGACTCTGTCTACCTATTATCCAATCGTCCATTTCCAACTGAAGTCAAAGTATTTATCTGTGAAGAACATGTTTTGAATGCACTATCCAATCAGAAAACACCACAGGGAATTATTGGTCTCTGTCGAAAAGTAAAATCAAAACAGCCACTTGGTAATAACATCGTTTATTTAGATCAAATTAACGATCCTGGTAATGTGGGTACGATTCTTAGAAGCAGTTTAGGATTGGGGATGTCCACTGTTATTTTTTCCCAAAAAACAGCGAATCGATATCACCCAAAAGTGATTGCGTCTTCTCAGGGTGCGATGTTTGGCCTGCAACTGCTTGAAGATGATGCAAATGGAAAACTCATTAAACAATATCAACAAGAGGGTTACCATGTTGTGGTTACGAATTTGTCCTCAAAAGCAGTGCCTTTAGAACAGTATCGTTTTAAAGAAAAAAACATTATTGTTGTTGGTAATGAATCCCATGGCGTTAGTCCAGAAATTACTGCGATTGCCAATGGTGAAGTCACCATTCCAATGAAACAAATTGACTCCTTAAATGTAGCAGTTGCCTTTGCCATCATAGCTTATCGTTGTTCACAATATAAACCAGCTGCGTGATATACTTATTTTGTTAAGGAAAGTTCAGTAAAGTCGCGTTTAGGGATGAGTGAAGAGTGAAACCACTCAAACGACTTGAAATTCGCTTTCATTCAATACTTAACCGTTCATGGCGTTAACATCAAATTAAGTGCGGTCAAACGAACAAGGATGGTACCACGGCTTCGGTCGTTCCTTACGGGTGACTTTTTTTATTTAGGAGGATCAAATGATGATCGATAACATTCAATCCATTCTTGAAAAAGGTTTAAAAGCAATTGAACTTGCTCAAGATTTAAACCAATTACAAGAAGTAAAAAATCAATACCTAGCCAAAAAATCTGAACTAATGGGTATTTTTTCTCAACTTAAAGATTTAGATCCTGAGAAGAAAAAGCAAGTCGGACAATGGATAAATACTGCTCGTGATCAATTAACGTTGGCATTAGATTCCAAACAAAAAACATTAGAAAACCTTTTAATGCAAGCTAAATTAAAAGAAGAAGTCATTGATATAAGTCAACCCTCTACCGAAGCATATCAAGGTTCCGTAAATCCCTTTTATTTGGTTGAACAAAACATTACTGATATTTTTGTCAGTATGGGATATCAAGTTGCCGAAGGTCCTGAAGTCGAATCGGATCATTATAATTTTGAATTACTCAATATTCCCAAAGATCACCCAGCTAGAGAAATGCAAGATTCCTTATATTTTGATGAAAACACTTTGTTAAGAACCCATACGTCACCTGTACAGGCAAGGGTCATGCAAGCATCGATGGGTAAACCCATTCAAGTGATATGTCCTGGAAAAGTCTATCGTCGTGATGAAGATGATGCGACGCACTCACATCAATTTGGTCAAGTCGAAGGCCTTGTGGTTGCCGAGGGCATTAACCTTGGACATTTAAAACAAACCTTACAAGCTTTTGCTAAAAAAATGTTTGGTGAAAAAAGAGAGATTCGTTTAAGACCTAGTTTTTTCCCTTTCACAGAACCCAGTGTTGAAATTGATGTAAGTTGTTTTGAATGCGGTGGTAAAGGTTGTAATCTTTGTAAGCACACAGGTTGGATTGAAATTTTAGGTGGAGGTATGGTCCACCCCAAAGTTTTATCGATGAATGGATATGATGCAAAAAAAATGACTGGTTTTGCCTTTGGAATCGGCATTGAACGGGTCGCCATGCTTCGCTATGGCATTGACGATATTCGTCGTTTTTATCAAAATGATTTACGCTTTATTCAACAATTTACCAGAAAGTAACGAGGAAAATCATCATGAAATTTTCTTATCAATGGCTAACAACACTCGTTGACTTAAACAACGTTACGCCTCAGCAAGTAGCTAATGCCTTCAATCAAGCGGGAATCGAAGTCGAAACGTTGACACCACTTGTTCAGGCAACGGGTATAACGACGGGTTTCGTTAAAGCTAGAACCATGATAGAAGGTAGCGACCATTTATCAAAAGTCATCGTTGATACAGGTCATCATGGTGTCAGAACCATCGTTTGCGGCGCTAGTAATATTCGAGAAGGTCAATTTGTTTTGGTGGCCTTACCAGGCGCAGTTTTACCCAAATTGACAATTCAAGCTTCGACGATAAAAGGTATTGCATCAGAAGGTATGGTTTGCTCATTACTAGAATTGGGCGTTGATAGTAAATTTTTAAGGCCTGACCAGGTTGAAGGGATTGAAGTCCTTGATGCTAATACCAAAATTGGTGATGATTTTATCCTTGATCAATTAGGTTTACGGGATACGATTATCGATTTAAAGTTGCTTGCTAATCGCCCTGATTTATGGTCTTTAGAAGGCATTGCTTATGAAGTATCTGCCTTGCTCAATCGGCCCTTAAAAAAATGGGATGTCAAAAGTGAAAGTGGATTATTACCATCATCTTTTCATTTGGATCTCCAAACAAACCAAACGCTTCAATTTTCAATTCGAGTCTTGGAAGGCATCAAACAAACCTCTACTCCTAATTGGATGAAACAATATTTAATTGGAAGCGGTATTCGTCCCATTTCTTTTCTTGTTGATATTGGCAACTATGTGATGCTTTTAACTGGACAGCCATTACATATGTATGATTTAAAGAAATTACCATCACCTTCACTCACATTATCTGACGAGGTTTCAGAAAAATTTATTGCTTTAGATGATCATACTTATGAATTAAAACCTGGCGATATTGTCATTAAAAGCGGTGATAAAATCATGTGTTTAGCAGGCGTAATGGGGGCTAAAGTTTGTGCGGTTGATACCACCACAACCGATGTTGCAATTGAAGCCGCAGCCTTTGAACCTGCTAGTATTCGCAAAACCTCTTTACGATTAAATCTACCTTCCGATGCTGCAACACGTTTTGCAAAGGGCATTGATTTATCACAATTTGAAAATGTTTTGCAGCTCACTACAGCTCTCATTCAGTCTTTGACTCAAGTTAAAAAAGTTTATCAAACGGTTTCCAAGAATCGATTAAAACCTTTAATTTCGAATATCCTTTGGCACCCCAAAGACATCAATCAATTATTGAACACCAATTTTACCGATGCGGAAATGATTCAAGCCCTTCAACAATTTCACATCACCTGTACAAAAGAAGGAGCGGGTTATCTTGCTCGTATTCCTCGTCATCGCCAAGATATTCAGGGTGTTGCAGATTTAGCAGAAGAAATTATTCGCTTGGTTGGGTTTGATCGGATTCAAACTAGTCCGATGCCCCTACATATTCAGGCGGGTGGATTAAATGAAAAGCAAGAAAAAGTAAGATTGATAAAGCGATACTTTTCTAGTCAAGGTATCGATGAAACCCTCAATTATACTTTAGTTGAATCGAAGTGGCTTCATCAATTTAATTTGCTTCAACCGCTTGACCCGCTCATGCTCAAGAATCCACTTTCTGAAGAACGTAAGCATGTTCGAACCGATGTAATCAGTTCCCTAATTCAAGTTGTGCAATACAACACGGCAAGACAAGTCACCACTGGAAAAATATTTGAAATTTCGCAAATTGCCCATCGCCAAGGTCAAACTTTACAATTGGGTTTGGTCATCTTTGGTGAACGAAGTGGTCGATCAGCGTTATTACCAACTCCCTATTCATTTTATGATATCAAGGGTTATGTTGAAGGCCTGCTAAACCTCCTCAATATTGAATCTTCTCGATATCAATGGGTTGTTGAAAAGCAAGGAAATGCTGTCTTACACCCTGGTCGGAGTGCATCTTTGATGGTTCAAAATCAAAAAGTCGCGGTGATTGGTCAATTATTACCTGATCTTCAAAAAACAAATGACCTAGGTAAATCGCCGG
>JBEDEK010000060.1:0-6592 GCA_041175745.1 Bacillota bacterium
TTATTAACCTTCTTTCATTGTTCAAGGTTATAAACTTGGGAATCCCCCAAACAAGGAGAAACGTATGCCAAAGTTTGCAGTTGTCTCTGACTCATGCATGGATTTACCGCTCAAGGTTGTCCAAAGTTTAGAACTCAATGTGGTCCCTATGATCGTCACCATTGACGATAAGACCTATCGTAATTTTCCAGACGAAAGAGAAATCACTGCCGTTAAGTTTAATGAATTCTTGAAGAATAAGGCCAAGCCCAAAACTTCGCAACCCGCTCCACAAGAAGTTATGGATGTTGTTGAACCATTATTAAAAGCAGGAAAAGATGTTTTGATGATGTGTATTTCAAGCAATCTTTCTCAAACTTTTAACTCGATGAATTTAGCAATGACGGAATTAAAAGAAAAGTACCCAAAACAAAAGATTGAATTGTTTGACACACTTAATGCTTCGACTGGTGAAGGTTTGCTTGTTCACAAAGCATTATTATTAAGAAAAGAAGAAAAGACCTTAGAAGAAACGGTTAAAGCTTTAACCGCAATTCGTAACAAAGTAACGACCGTTGTTGCCTTTGATGACTTATCACACCTTTATCGTGGAGGTCGTATCAATGCCGCTAAGTTTGCTTTAGGATCATTCCTAGGCATTAAGCCAATCTTAATGTGCAGTTCAGAAGGCCGTATTGTTCCAGTTCCAAAAATTAAAGCTCGCGGTAGAAAGAATGCATTAAACTTCTTATTGGAAACATTCAAGAAATACGTTGAACAAGATGACACAGTGTTTATCGTTCAAAACGATTGCCCAGAAGATGCAAAATATTTGACCGAAGAATTAAAGAAAATTCGTCCAGGTATTAAAACCTTGGTGAATGCTCAAATGGGTCCTGTCATTGCCGCTCATGGTGGTCTTGGCACGATCGGTATTATGTTTGTTGGCAAAACCAAAGACATCGAATAATCCATTACTTAAGCAAGATAAAAAGGACAGCAGTCTGTCCTTTTTTTTATTTACTTTTGAGAAGCTTCATTAGGATTTGATTGGTTAAAGACGGATTTACTTTGCCACCGGTTTTTTTCATGATTTGGCCGATAAGGAAACCGACAGCCCGGTCCTTACCCTGTTGAAAATCAATGATGGATTGAGGATTCGCTGTAAGTACTTCTTGAACTTGTTGGGTGATATAACCCTCATCTGAGATTTGTAGCATATTCATTTTTTCAGCGAGTTGACGAGGATCTGTTGGATTTTTAATCATCATTTCGAATAATTCTTTTGCTTGTTTATTGGAAAGATCACCCTTGGCAATCATCGTAATTAAACCAACCATTTCTTGAGGTTGGATGGGGAATTCGACCATGGTTAAATTATGCTTGTTTAAAAATGAGGCAATGTCTCCCAACAACCAATTCGCATATAGTTTATAGTGGTTACCAATCGATGTTAATCGGTCAAAATATTCTGATACATAAACATCTTGCGTTAATTGAATCGCATCATACTCACTTAAAGAAAATTGTGTTTGATATTTGCTTCTCTTCGTTGTTGCCAATGGTAAAGAATGAGAAATAGCACGAGCAATAAATTCTTCAGATAAATCAATGGGTAATATATTGGGTTCTGTAAAATATTTATAGTCCACAGCATCTGTCTTTTTTCGCATCATGATCGTTTCTTTTTTTAATTCATCATACCGTCTGGTTTCTTGCTGAACGGGAATGCCTGCAATTAAAGAGCGTTCCTGACGAAGCATTTCCACATCGATTGCCCGTTGAACATTGGCGATGGAGTTTAAGTTTTTAATTTCAACTTTGGTGCCGAATTTTTCCGTTCCGACTGGACGCACAGAAATATTCACATCACAGCGAAGTGAGCCTTCTTCCATTTTGCCGCTGGAAACTTTTAAGAATGAAACGATTTGGCGAATGGCATCAACAAATGCAGCCGCTTGAGCGCCGTTACGAATATCGGGTTTGGTGACAATTTCCATTAATGGAATGCCAGCACGATTATAATCCACCAGGGTAAATCCTTCGTAGTGGTGTTGCATCGCCGTATCTTCTTCAACATGCAATCTTTCAATGCGAATCTTAAAAGGTTGATTTTCAACCATCACTTCAATCCAACCTTCTGATCCAATTGGACGAGCGTTTTGGGTAATTTGATATCCTTTTGGTAAATCAGGATAAAAATAATTTTTGCGATCAAACCATAATTGAGAATCGATATTTAAGTGAAGCGCATGGCAAACTTGGATGGCGTTGATAATCGCCTGACGATTGACCACAGGCAACGTGCCTGGGTGTCCTAAATCTAATGGAACTACCGCAGTATTGGGTTCTGATTTATAAGTTACAGGAGCAACAGAAAACATTTTCGATTTCGTTTGCATTTCCACATGGATTTCTAAACCAATTACTGCTTCGACATTCATCCTTGTTTCCTCGTTTGAATTGAAAGATTTTTTAAACCTGTGAATTGCTCAATGACATAGGCAATCTCGAGTGTGGTAGATTCTTCAAAGGCTCGACCCATGACGTTTCCACCAAAGGGCATCGATTGTTCAAATCCGATAGGAACGGTCACCGATGGTAAACCAGCAAAATTACCTAGCGCGAGGTGGGAATCTGCAATTAAGTACTGACTAGAAAGACGATCACTTGAATCCGTGAATTTAGGAGCAATGGTTGGGGCTGCGGGTAAATAAATCACATCATGGTTTTGATAAATCTTGTCTAAAGCTTCAACCATCATTCTGCGAACGCGTTGTGCTCGTAAAAATAAATCTTGTTGATTTTCTTTCATTAACACAAAACTTCCAATGACAAATCGTCGCTTAATTAATTCTGAAAACCCTTCAGTCCTTGCTTGCATCATGACGTCTTGATAGGTTTTTCCTTGATGTCCAGGACCAAATTTCAATCCATCAAGATTAGCGTTGTTACTGGTTGCCTCTGCACAGGAAATTGTCATATATGTAGGATAAATAGCTTGGAGTAATGATAGTGGGTAGTGAACAAAATCAACTTGAGCACCAGCTTTTTTTAAAGCTTCAAGTGTTTGATGAAAGCGTTGAATTATCAATGGATTTTGTATTGAATCCATAACTTCTTGTATCACGGCAATTTTTTTGCCTTTGATGGAATTTGAAAATTGATAAACAGGCAGTGCTTGGTTGGCGCTTGTTGCATCCATTGCGTCTTCTCCACTCAAGACATTCGTTAAAATAGCGGCATCTTCAACAGATCGAGTAAAGTAGGCAACGTGGTCCAAAGAAGGTGCAAAGGGAAATAATCCAAAGCGGGAAATTCTTCCCCATGTTGGTTTAAATCCGACCAGACCAGCATAACTTGCAGGTTTCCTTACGGAGTCTCCTGTATCACTACCTAAGGAAAAAGGAACCATGCCACTACTCACTGCAGCAGCAGATCCTGAACTACTTCCACCTATTTGTCTTGTTTTTGTTAAATCAAAAGGGTTATATTGGTAACCTTTATGAGACGTCATACCTGTGCCACCCATAGCCAACTCATCAAGGGTAGTTTTACCAATTAAGATGGCTTTTGCTTTCAATAGTTTGTCATACACCGTGGCATCATAAAGTGGAACATACCCATTGAGAATATTGCTACCTGCAGTCGTTTCAATGCCTTTGGTAGAAAAATTATCTTTCATAACAAAGGGGATGCCCCAAAATAGATTATTAACTTCTGGGTTCGTTAACGCTTTTGCTTGTTGAATCGCAATATCTTCGGTGATCTTTTCAAAAGTGTTCCATACGTCTGCCTTTGCACGTTTTAATGCTTCTTCAACCAATTGCAAAGGTGTCACTTGGCGTTGAATGAGAGCTTGATGAATCTCTAAAATACTGTGATCTAACCAATGCATGACTAACCAACCACCTTAGGTAACTTGATTTGACCTTCACTGACGAATTTAGCATTTTGTGTAGCTTCAGATTGTTTTAAAGTTATACCGGGTAAATCATCTCTTAATTTTGAAGTGTGATTGCCTAACGGAAAGGTCATCGGTAAAACTTGATCGACACCTTCAATTTTTCCAATCAATGCCATTTGCTTTAATAAAATATCAAACTCATTGAT
Source organism: Bacillota bacterium (assembly GCA_041175745.1). GTDB lineage: Bacteria > Bacillota_I > Bacilli_A > RFN20 > CAG-826 > UBA970. Next base: position 4,093 of record JBEDEK010000060.1, read on the forward strand.
TAAAACGTCATATTGGGCTTCAGTCATCACAAAAAGCAGACGAGTGCTAGCATCCAATAACAATGGTTTATCGATTTTTTTCATCGGTATGATTATACCTTTTCTTCTGCAAAGATGCTCATGAGACTGGCTTCATCCATCAAAGAAACACCTAATGCTTGTGCTTTGCTAAGTTTACTTCCGGCATCGTTACCATGAATTAAAATGTGCGTGTTTTTAGAAACGCTTCCAGCAACCTTAGCACCTAAACTTTCTAAGGTTTCAATTAATGATTCTCTTGTTCGTTGAGAAAAGGAACCTGTTATTACAACCGTTTTACCATTAAAAAAACTCGTCTTCGCTGTCGTAGGTCCTAAATATTGTGTATTGACTCCAAAGTTTATCAATCGTTGAATCAATGCCTGATGAGAAGGTTTATGAAAGTAATCTAAAATCGCTTGCGCAACCACAGGACCTGTGTCTTCAAGTGAAATTAAATCTTGATATGTAGCCTGGGAAAGTGAAGATAGATTCAAAAATCGCTTTGCTAATTGCTTAGCAGTCTTTTCACCAATTTCTTTAATACCTAGCCCAACAATTAATTTTTCTAGACTCCGTTGTTTACTCACTTCAATCGCTTCTAGAATTAAATCCACCGATTTATCCGAATAGCCATCCACTTGTAAAAGATCGTGGCGACGTTCCTTTAATTGATATAAGTCTGCACTCGATTGAATAAAACCGAATTCAAATAAATCTTGAATAATTTTGTCACCTAATCCTTTAATATCCATTGCGGATTTTGAAGCAAAATGGATCACTGATTCTACGTTTCGAGCAGGACAAGATAGATTCTGACAATAATGCATTGCCTCAATTTTTACCAAAGGTTGATGGCATGCTGGACAATCCTTGATCATCACTACTTTTATCGCTTGATTTGAACGCTTATCTCCGACTACCTGAACGACTTCTGGAATGACTTCTCCAGCTTTTCGAATCAAAACTTTATCACCAAGATAGAGATCTTTTAATTGCATAAAATCTTCGTTGTGCAAGGTGGCTCTGGCAATCATACTGCCGGAAACACGCACAGGCGTTAATACGGCATTAGGGGTGATTTTTCCTGTTCTTCCAACGGTAAAAATAACATTCTCAAGGGTTGTTTCTACAAGTTCTGGCGGGTATTTATATGCGATAGCCCATCTTGGAGTTTTAGCGGTATAACCTAAACGCGGATGATCGGATAGTCGATTCACTTTTATCACAATCCCATCCGTATCATAAGTAAGCGAAGGACGTTTCGATTCATATTGTTGAATAAATTCCCAAACTTTTTCAATACCTTGAACCGTCTTTGTTTCTGGATTGACTTTAAAGCCAAGTGATTTTAAAAATTGTAATGCATCTTGGTGTGTTTGAAGACCAAGTTCATTTGCGTTGACAACATAATATAAATACGCATCAAGTTGACGCTTGGCTGTAATCGTTGAATCCAATTGACGAATGGAACCAGCGGCAGCATTACGAGGATTCGCCAACAAGACTTCACCTTGAGTTGCGCGTTGATCATTGAGAGCTTTAAACACTTTCCTGGTCATATAAATTTCACCACGCACTTCAATCGTTCGTAAATCTGGAATAGTTAAAGGAATGGATTTAATGGTTTTAATATTCGCAGTAACATCTTCCCCAATTTCTCCATCTCCACGAGTGGCAGCATACGCCATCAACCCATTGCGATATTCAATACTAATGGCGAGCCCATCAATTTTAAGTTCACAAACATATTCCTTTGTATTCTCGTCTTGAAGTAAGTCTTTAATCCGTTGATCAAACGATTTCATTTCTTCGAAGGTATAGGTGTTCGCTAACGACAGCATCATCCTTGCATGTTTAATTTTTTTAAAACTAGATTGAACTGAACCACCCACGCGTTGAGATGGAGAATGTGGAGAAAAATAGAGAGGATGCTTTGTTTCAAGTTCAATAAGTTCTTTCATTAATTGATCATAGGTGGCATCATCCACGGTCGATTGATTTAACACATAATACTCGTGGTTATATTGGTTGAGTAAGGTTCTTAATGTTTCGATGCGTTTTGCAATATCCATATCACTATTTTACCTTGTTTAACTTAGGATGTTGGGCAATTATTTTTTTGATTTGCACAGGATTTTCAAAGGTAATTTCGATAATATCATTTGAAATAATTTGGCTGACTTTACCATTTCCAAAACTATCATGATGGCACAAATCTCCGACTTGCCATTGAATGGTCGTTCGTGGTGAATTGGAAGTAGGTGATTCTACACTCGCGGGACGAACCACACCTAATCGAGATGGTGAACTGATAGAACCAAAAGAAGTTGAATTTGGATTTGCATTTACATTCATTGTCGTTTGATAAGTGTTCTTAAAGATTAATCCTGCTTCTTTAAAAAAACGAGAAGGAATAAGGTTGCCTCCAATCACAAATGAAAAATCACTTGCGCAACTTAACGATAAAGTTTGTTTAGCT
>JBEDEK010000061.1:0-11827 GCA_041175745.1 Bacillota bacterium
GTTTTAATTTTTCTAACACTAGTGCTTGTTGCGTGCGGAGGGGGAACACCTTCGGTCGATTCTAGTGAATTAGAATCCTCGAATTCTTTAAACTCAAGTGACGAATCTTCTAGCGAAGAAACGTTCTCTAGTTCGGAAAGCACCTCTTCAAGTAGTGTCAGTACGAGTACAAGCAGCACTGCATTAACAAGTTTAGATCGCATTAATCTTGATCTTGCGTCATTATCCTATACACTCGGTGGCACCTTACCTAATCGTGGACCAAACCGTTCTACATTAACATGGACCTCCAGTCACCCTCATATTATTTCCCCAGGAGGCGCACATATTGAGATTCCGGTTGGTGGGCAAACGCAAACAGTTTCATTAACTGCAACCGCTGCGCATGGAGGCCTTACTGGGACAAGAACGATTGAAGTTCAAGTTTCACCTATGGCTTTACCTATCATTTCAAGAACTGTCAAATTACCTTTTGTGAATACATCAGAAGAATATTTAGTCTCAAACAAATCAGAAGTAGACGTGTTTTTTACGGAAACCGGATCTGTTCCGTACATGAATATCGAAACATTTATGGGAATGGTTGAGGGTGCTGTTGATTTTCCAATTCTTCAATTTGTTGAAGATGGAGATTTAATGGTTATTAGTTATCGATTAGAAGATGTGGACGATAACAACGAACCTATCTTTTGGGATTATGAAGCAACTTTAAATTTTTCCACAAACACGTTAACTGTTGATGATTTCAGCTTTTTTGGAAATTATGTAAAATCCACGGAAACAAATTTCTCTGATGGATTGGTCTTTTTAGGTGGCATTGGTGTCGATTCAACTCAAGTTGTTTTTGATCTAGACGATTATCGAATCGACTTGGTTCGATATAACGAATTATATTTAGCACCATTATCAATTCTAAACCTGTTCTTTCTACATTCTCTCTATTACGACGTTTACTATAATGGCGATACGTTATATGGGTTCGACACGTTTACCGCTTTAGATAGCACCAGTCCAGTGATTGGGCAGATGAGAACAAGTAGTTTCAACACGCAATCGATGCCAAAAGATGTAAGACAATTAACATTCCACTTCCTTGCGTTAGCGTTTGATTATTTCTATGGACTCAAAGCATACAAACAAATTGAAAGTTTTTATGATTACTTGGCAGACTTTGCAGACCAAATTTTAACAGGTAACGATCAAAAGCTTTATGAGGGTCTATTTGCCTTTGCATATGGTTTAGATGATCTTCATACATCGCATGAGTCTCCAGGATTCTATGAGGCTCCTACATTCTCAATTCCGCTTACATCTCTAAATCAATTAGGACCTGGTACTCAAGCATTCTATCGCGGTTTGTGGGCGAATGAAGATTTAATCGATGCGGCGTTTGGTGTTGGCAATATGCCTCCAAATTATCGTTTACTGGATAACGATACGATTGCTGTTATTTTTGTTCGAGGCTTTAATGTAGACACGCCAACTTATGTAAATGACATCCTTGTTACCCTTCCTGAAACGGTTCAAGATGTCATCATCGATTTGTCATTTAATACTGGTGGTAACGTCGGTGCTGTTTTCCGTTTATTAGGCTATATGACGGAAGAATTGATTTCTTATAGTTCCATGAATCCAGCGGATGGATCGGCTGCTACTTATTTTTATGAAAGCGATTATGTTGCGTATGATTACAACTGGTATGTGATGACATCATCTGTAACATTTAGTGCCGCTAACTTAATGGCTTCCATGGCTAAAGAAATGGGCGTTGCAACGGTTATAGGTACGAAATCTTCTGGTGGCGCAGCTTCGATTGGATTATTTGTAACACCAGACGGAACATTATTATTACGTTCGACGAATAACGTATTTGCCAATGTGTCTGTCGATGAAAATGAAAATCGTACTTACACCGATATCGAAGGAGGCGTCCCCGTTGATTACACACTTTTAAACACCTTCGATAATGCCTCAATCGTTACTTTAATTAATCAAATCAGAGCAGAGGTGGCATAATTCACTCGTTTGTTTATCCTAAACGCTCATAAATAAAGTTGTGAGCGTTTTTTATTTTTTTGGTTTTAAAATCAATCTGATATTTGATTTCGATGATCGTAGGATGACCTACCTTTCGTATAATGATTTCATGTTCATCAAATCAATTGTTGCAATTCAACATAAAATTCAAGAATTAGTTAAGGTTCATCAATTTAATATGGACTTTTCTGACGGATTAATAAGACTTTTTTTTAATCAAGCATCGCTCCTGCATAATTTAAATCGTCCCAATCAAGGTCAAACACAAGATACTAATGAAGATTCCTTAATCAAAAGCGTCATAAAATCAAAACTTTCAAAACATCCTTTAAACAGCCAATCATCAAATCTTTTGGACGTTGCTATCGACGAAGGTGTAAAAAACTTGCAAGCGAAAACATATGTAACCAATCCTTTTTATCATCATATGAAGATGACCTTTCAAACTTCTGGAAAGTGGCAATTAGTTCAAGAATCATATAAACCTTATCAACCCATCATATGTGGTGATGTGATAACCGATGCAAATCGACATTATCTTGATATCACACCAATTGGATATTTCAAAGAACCTTTTTCTTTTCTTTCACTTAAAGAAAATGATGTAACGTGGATGAGTTTGACTCCCTTTGAAATGGAGACGATGGCCATTGCATTAAATTCTGTAAGTGGAACGGTTGTGGCATTGGGGTTGGGGTTGGGGTATTTTGCCTCAATGGCAGCGATGAAAACCAACGTAAAACAAGTGATTGTTGTTGAAAAAGATAAGCAAGTGATTGAACTTTATACCAAGCATATTCAACCCTTTATTCCGCATCAAAACAAAATCTCCATTTTTCAAAGTGATGCGTTCGCTTTCTTGAATCAAAAAGTTTTTGCCGATCATATCTTCGTAGATATTTACCGAACGGCTCAAGATGGATTGCCCTTGTATATTGCATTCAAGAAAATTGAAAAAAAATTAGCAAAACCAACATGGCATTACTGGCTTGAAGATTCGATTCTAGGATTATTTAGAAGATATTTAATGATTTATTTAAAGGAACAATATGAAGGTTTGGGTCATGAGCATTATCAATCATCTCAATCATTTGAAGATACCTTGTTGTCTGAAATCCATCGAATCAATAAGGATTTTAACATTGAAAATGTTGCTCAACTTCAGTCTTGGTTGTCAAAAAAAAGTATCAAAGAAATGCTGACGAAAATCAACAACCTAAAATAAAGTGGTTATTAATTCTTTTTGAGAAACTCATTTAAATAAAGTTGCCACTCGGGAGTATTTTCTTCTTTAAAGAACTGTTTTAAGAAGTTCACCATATATTTGTGTCTTATTTTGGCCTCTTTTTTTCCAGACTTCGTAAGCATTAGGTTTTTTAGTTTAAGCAATTTATCAAAGAAATGATGAATCGTATAGTGCGAACCTTGTTGACGGTAAGTGGAAGCATCCTTTATCAGGGTAGGAAAGACATCGCGGTTAAAGAATGGTTGACCCTTAGAACGACCATATGCGTACACTCGTAACAATCCATTTGCTCCGATTGCGTCGCACATGTCTGCATCTGAAACAATTTTTCCTTCTAATGTGGTTGGGCGAACGCCTTCTAAATATTTACTATATCCAATGGTTTTAATTTGAGAGATAACGGCTTGTTGAAAAGCTGAATCCAAACCTACCGCTCTCATAATCTTCTTACTATTGAGAAATAGTGAGGCCGCTTCTATGCCCACTAATTTATAGTCATCCACATCGTGTAAAAGGGCGATGATGGAAACCATGTCTGGGTTTGCTTTTTCTTGACGAGCAAAGGCAAGTGCAAGCGACAACACTCTATCAAGGTGGTCAACACCGTGTCCGGTTTGATCGTGTTGGAATTGCGTCATTACAAGTTCTTTTATTTTTTGAATTGACATAAACCTATTTTATTTTTTTATTATCTTTGATTGAAATGCAATCGCGATTGGAATATACAAACCAGTTCTTAATATGGTTAGAGGTAAAACGTTAAAAAAAATCGTATGAAGGGCTTCTAATATAGTCGCTTGCCCGTTATTAACAAAATCAATAAAGTTAATGGATTCTAATGTAAACAAAAGAATGTTTAGAAGAATAGCGATGTTTAAAAGATAGGGTTTGAATCGAATTAATCGTTCTGGCTTTATCGTTAACGAAAGAAAAAAAATACTTCCAAAAAACCAAATCGGAAACACAATGTATTGCAGAAGAATATAAAGACTATCAAAGTCGGGGACATTCCAGGGCTGGAAGTAAAAGAGTTCGATGAGAAATTGAATGAATAAAAGGGAACTCGCCCAAAAGAAACGAGATTTACTTTTGAAACTTAATAACACAATTGCGGAAATGATCGGAGTTATTCTAGGGATTAAAAAGATATAAACCCAAAAGAAATTGTAGGTTCTGGGTTCGAAAAATAAGAAATTTACATTGAGAATAAATATGATGATTGCAATGATAAAAATAAGGTTTATTGGGTTGGGTTTAGTGTTGTTATTCATTGAAGATATCCACGATATTTACAATAACACGATTAAGGGATAAATTTTTTGGGTTTAAATACAAAATAACCTTGTCATTTTAATGTCGATTTCAATCAATTAATCCGTTGAGGATTTGTTTTTTGGTTAATGAAGGGTGATAAATGTACGGCTAGCAAAGGAATAAAGATATGCTTTACCTGCATCGTTTCCAAGTTGATCGTTCGCTGAAGAACCCATCACTGCCATGCCGGCATCGATTGCAATCGATCGACCATCCCAAGAGAAACTAAAATTCTCATGTGGTGCTTCAACTGGACTATCAATTTTTTCTACTAAACTCCACGTGGCTATATCGAAACACCATGCGGTACCAACATTTTCCATGTTGTCACGATTAGTGCTGTGTTCACTCACCATCAAATACGTTCCATCACTTGCAACAGAATGACCAAAAGAATTACCATTTGCAGGTGCGGGGGAATGAAGTGTATGAATGAGTTGTTTTGTTTCGCGATCAAAGATATAAACCAAACCGGCGGTTTCATAACTTGTAGAGGCTGATCCTGGGGCCCCCACAATAATGTGTTGATTGGTGATGGTGATAGAGTTACCAAAGTAAGCATTTGGAGAAACGTTTGGCGTTGTTAAAGTTGCGAGGTGCGTTTGGGTAGAAAAATCGTATAAAAACACAGAACCCGAATCGTTACCTTGATTGTCATCAAGAATTGAACCAACTGCAACGAGACCATTATCGATGGCGGTGCCCCAACCAAACCAATCATCTGCTTGTCCAAGTGTTGGAATAATCTTTTCTTCAAAACTCAAATCCTCACATGAGAAAAGGTAGAATGAACCAGCATCTCGAGCGCTATCATCGCTTAAATTAGAACTAACCACAAACATACCATCGTCAAGACTGATACCCCAACCAAATGTGTCGCCTTCCAATAGATCTAGTGGTAAAACAATACGTTCGTATGAAGGATCACTTATTTTATAAACATAAGCGGCTCCTGAATCTGAACCTCTAACATCATGAGAAGGTGAACCAATGACGATGTAATCGCCATCAATCGCTAGTGAACTACCAAAATAATCGTAGGCTTGACCATTAGAAGGTGTAAGGGTACGTTGGAAATTTTCATCAGAAAGTTTAAACAAAGTGACAGACCCTTGATCTTCCTTACCATTAATGTCTGCATAGGGTGATCCTAGGAGCATGTAGTCGCCATCAAGGTCAACAACATCACCAAATCCACCCACCAACATCTCACTTTCTGGTAGAATTTCTTTCGATCGCCATTGTGCATAGAGTGTCAAATCCTCTGCAGGCATCACTGTGAGTGATGGATATCGATCAGAAACACTTGATTCTAAATACCAACCTATAAAAATAAATCCTTCTTTGACTGGTTGTGGAAATTCAATCGTAGTCCCATAATCGAGAACGAAAGAATTAATACTAGTACCACCTTGAGCGTTGAATTGTAACGTATATGAATTGATGTCCCAATCTGCATATAGAATTAAATCGCTTTCAACTCGATCAGTAAGAAAATTCCAAGGGTTAGTCAACGTCACACCTTCGTTGTTTGACTGAAACCATCCTAAAAACGTATGACCTTCACGACTAACAACTGGTTCAACTAAAAAAGATAGTGGTTCAACCATCTGCTCATTAACTGAATGGCCACCACGGGAATCAAATGTTACACGATACAAACCCGTTGAGGATGTCGATAACTCACTTGATAATGTTTCCGATATTGGCAATGATCCGCACGCAGAAACGAGAAATAAGGTAGTCCACAATAAAGATACATGTTTCATTAGAAAACCTCTATTCGGTTCATTATACCAAGCAATGAAAATTCGTGAGTTGATGATCTTAATTATTCACTTTTCACTAATTGAATGGTTTTTATAGTTTTGACAAAGAATGCGCCGATGATTGATTTACCTTACTTTTCTTCATGGTGTGAAAATATTCTATTTTGAAATTAACTCTATACATTATAAGAATTAAAAAACCTCCCACATCATTTTCGCCTGCGCGAATGTGAGAGGTTTATAGACTACCGGAATAGGATTCGATTGGTGGAGATGCTAGACACCAAACTTTATCCTATGCCAAGCTTGTAAAGTTGGCACATTGGGTATTCTGCAAATTTGGTTCTAAAAGAAAAAGTAAATTATTACAGACCTGACACTATCGGTTGCGTGATTTTAAAAACAGGTATGCTAAATTATGATTGTTGAAAGGAGATAAAAGCTTGATAGATTTTGTCAATGTTGGAAAGAAAATTTCTAACCATCGGAAAAAACTACAAATGACACAAGATGATCTTGCAAATCAATTGTTTGTGACTAGACAGCTCGTATCAAAATGGGAACTAGGACTAAGTGTTCCAACGATTGATACCTTGCTCAATCTATCTAAGTTATTTAGTTTGTCATTCGAAGACCTTCTATGCCTTGAGGAAAAGATTGACATAGATGAATCAAATCTGTTTGCTCGGCACGATAGATCATTCATCTTTAACAACATCATCACTGGAAGAATAAAAGTAAATTTACCTCGAGTGATAGGCCAATTCTCTTCAACGGAGAGGATTATTCTATTAAAGGCAATTAAAAAGCGTAAGTTGAAAGTATCCATCAGTGATCTATTGCCAAAGCTAACAGCGGGAGAAATAAAATTTTTAAAAACGGAGGATGTTACAAATGATTTTAAAAAAAGTAGTAAGTGAAAATGGAAAAATAGTTTATGAACCAATTCAATTTGAAGACGCGGTCAAATTAAGTAAAAAAGAATTAGTCTTTACGGATGAAGACGAAGAAGAAAGATACGACGATTTTGGCGATGAATCAGATGAAGAACCAAAAACAAACAAAAAAGACATCAATGATCGATTATTTCGCGGAAAACCAATCATTGATTTAGGTGATGAATCAAAGAATAAAAACATCCAAAAAATCATGATGGGATTACCTTTCTTAGATGATGAAGATTTAAAAGAGATCGTGGATGACATCATTCGCAACCCATTAGAATTCAAGGATTTCCCACTCGCTGCTTTGATGCCTTTCTTGGATGATGAGGACGCGGATCGATTATTTTTGACATGTGTGGATGATGATCAGTTAAGTAAAAATACTGAAATGTCATCACTAGCGCATTTTGTCAGCGAAGCATGCTTAGATACCTTAGCAGAAGGCTATATGAATGGGAAATATCAACATGTCGATCTGGACACGGTGTATCCTTTTATGAGTGGGAAAACAATGAAAAAATTATTTAAGTATTATTTAAATAAAAAAGATAAGAAGTAAGGATTTGCACTTGTAGTGTTCAACCCACTACGGTAATAGCCCATAGGTTCGTTGGTGATGCTTGCATCAAGTGTATTCACTAGCTCCATGCTAAACATATAAAATTTATCATTCAAGCGCTTAATGTTAAGGATGGTTGAGTTGTTTGGCTTGGATTTTAAAGATAACTTAACAGATTGACATCTAAGTTAATCGCTTCAATTAATAAATAAATCACTAAGCCATTGGTTGTTGTTTCATTGTATGCAAAAGCTTGAAAATAGACATAATCATTCGTTATTTCTACATAAGATTCTTGAAGTTCAAAACCTTCGGGTAAGGGTAAATTTAATAACGATTCAAAAGCCTCCGATTTGATTTGGTAGAACGTTTCAGTTTCATTGATGACCATTAAATTATCTGGAATAAACGCATCAAAATTAATCAAAGAAACAGCTTCTTGAGCACTTTCAAAAGTTGCTTGGTCAATCACATCCACGGTGGTTTCGTTGGTGGTTAAGTTTCCAGTTAAGGTTGTATAGACACCTTCATTATTGATGTATTGCACATAATCCCCGAGTGATCGATCCACACGTAAAACCTCATTGGTTTGTAAAGAAAAGACGTCATAATCGAGAAAAGTACCTTGGTCATCGTAAGCGTAATAAGTTCCAAAGAAAGACGTCACGCCATCGCCATAGAGCTGATTGAAAGCTTCAATCGAAATCGAGGTATCATACCAGCCAGGATTGCTATTGTCTTGTGATGTTGGGAAGATGACGTCTGTGGATCCAAGATAACTATAGGTCGCTTGAAGTCTGACTGCATCATTGGTGGTCCGATCGGTGGCATCGATTTGGAATTCAATGATTGGGGTGTCCACAAAATGACCGGTGAAATGGATGCTCACATCATTGATTTGATATGAATCGGTTAAGGATGGAGCAAAGGCAGCGGCATTGGCATCTATGTCAAAGTCGTATCGACCTGGTTCATTGAGAATCGGTTCATACGTTCCAGGAAGAATATTCTCTAGGATCAACCATTGGGGATCCGTTGTGATGGAACGATACGTATCAATATCAATCGAGGTTTTCACATAATCTCTTTGGTTATATTGGTACGTGTATCGGACATAGCCATCGCCTTCTCTACCGGTATACTCCATGTCTAAATAACCTTCATTCGTGTAGGTGATCAATTGATAATCATCGCCAGCGCGAACCGTTTGTAAGTCAATTGCATAATTCACATCTTCATCAATTCGAAATTGTTGTAAAAAATAAGAAGAGGTGCCAACGGCGAGGGCAAGTGAATCTTCTAAGTTTGTTTGTATCGAGGTGGTATAAGGAATGTAAATCGGATCGACGCGATTAAACCCAGAAACTTGAAAGAAAATTTGATAAGGAAGATCATTGATGGTGAGGGTGAGATAAAAGTTAATGACAATCCCTTGCCAAGCATAAATGCTTTGATCAATTCTCACGAAGGCTTGCACATCGGTGATGGGATCATTGAAAGGTAAATTAATGAGGGTATCAAGAAAACCATCTCGGATCGGATATGCATCAACTCCATAGGCTTCGATATAGGTCTTATTCTCTAAATCTAACCATGACTCCTCAAAACTCAAAAAGTTAATCGGATAAAAGGCTGCCAATGCTTCTTGATAACCGGAAGCATCGAGCGTTGTTTGCGTATACCCTTGATGGGTTCCTACCAGTTTGATATAGGCATCATTGGAAGGTGACACATAGGTGTCGATAAAAATATCTTCGTCGAGATTATACATGTATAAACTCGTTTTAAAGGTTTCTCCAGAACGTTCCCCTTGTTGAAATTGGAAAGGTAAGGCATCCACATCATCGCTTAATGGAGAAAAGGTAAATTGGAAACGGTGGTTAGTGGAGTCTTGGAGTAAATCATCAATCACAGTGGTTGTGACATCTAACACGTCCGTTGGCAGTGTGACGGAAGTACTCCCTATACGGCTATAGACCAATTGGATACCCATATAATCCGCAGGATTTTCATCCATATGGCCACCGAGTTGAATAACAAGTTCTCCTGAGGAGGTCATCCAAATGGATAGACTTTCTACGCCTTGTAATGGAGAATTTTCAAATAAGGCAGGTAGATAAGTGTCATCTAACCCATAACCATCCATCGTTTCATCCCACACAAACCAATCATCCTCAATCAAGGTTGGATCAATGAAACTTAAGGGTGAGAATAACGCAAGCAGTTCATAAGGGTTAACGGTAGACCCATACCAGGTGCTATCTTCATAACGTTGAATAAGAGTTGGCGCTTCCGCATTGTTCAAATCTACGAAGTATTGGGTTTCATAGGACATATACACATCAAAGTAAGTGATATGAATTAGAGGTTGGGCTACCGCATATTCATAAATATTTTGTCCATCCACGACCATGTTCAAGGTATAGGTATCGTCTAGCATTGCCATCATTTCTGAAACCGGACGACGAATATTTAGACTGTTGTTATTGACTTCTGATGATGGTGCTGTAGAACTAACAAGGGCAATCACCATTGCACTTGCAGCCAAGGTTGCAACAGGAATGGCTTGCCAAAAACTTTGTTTACGTTCGTGAATAATCTCTTTTTCAAGAAAAGCTAAACGAGTAGGCGTGGCATTCACCACGACTTTTTTAATCGACTTTAGGATATCTTTTTCTTTCATGGGGTTAACACCTCTTTCATTTTTTTAATCGCGTTTTGGTATCTCCACAAGACGGTGCCGATGGGGATATTGAGCATCACGGCAATTTCTCGATGTTTGTATTCTCCTAGAGCATATAAGAACAGAATGGTTTGCTCATCTTTCTCTAATACCTTTTTTGCCGCAAGGATGATGGGAGAAGCGAGGTCATATGCATCCTTATCGCTTGGAATGATGTCTTCTAAGACCTCGCGATCAACTTGCGATTCATGCTTACGATGTTTGATGAGATCAAAAGCTGTGTGCTTGGCGATGGTTAGTAACCAATTCATTCCGTTCTCGCTCGATTGATAGGAATCAATACGGTCTAACACCTTGAGATAAGTGTCTTGCATCACATCTTCCGCGAGTTGTTGATCAAAAAAATAGGGAATGATGGAAGCAAAAACTGCAAATCTTGTTGTGTCATAGAGGTTTTTGAGTAAAGATTTGTTGCCTTTTTGGATGGCGAGTAACAAATGATTGATGGTATTCATTGACCCTTACTTTATAACAATCCCCTCTTCTTTGTTTCAACAAGACGAACGCCCATTGGCCAATGGGTGCTATAAGTAATACGATTTAGGTTTTTAATTTATTGGTAAAATTTAACAAAAGAAAATAAGACTGTTAAATTGAAAGTTAAATATGTTTTTTCACTTAAAAAGCTCTTTAGTCGACGGATAATCTATGGAATTTCAATGTCATCCTTTTAAAGAATTATAACTTCATTACCTTCATTTCATTTGTTTTAGGAATAAGCTACCTTATGGTTCATGTAGAGGTAGAGATTCCAAATTGTATTGTAGGAACAAGAGAAAACAAAAACCTCTCACCATTTGTTAGCCGGTGCGAAAGTGAGAGGTTAGAGATTACCGGAATAGGAGATTACTGGTGGAGATGCTAGATACACAACTTTATCCTATTCCGGAAGGGGGTATTCTTGGTGGAGGATGTTAATCAGCAATCAAATACACTAGATATGTTAATTAACAATTAAAGATAAATTCATTTCAATGATATCGTAATAATTGTTTTTTATTTTTAATCCTCGCGGCTCAACACCATAAATCTTAAAACCGAATGTTTCATATAGTCTAATCGCAGGTATATTGTTTTTGTTAACTGACAATCTAATTCTTTCGATTTTATCCTCATTCGCTTTATTAATTGCAGTCTGAATTAATGTTTTTGCTATCCCGCGACGGCTATAAATTGGATCAACGTACATAGCCGAAATGTTAGCAATATGCGCGG
>JBEDEK010000062.1:0-2828 GCA_041175745.1 Bacillota bacterium
CGCAAAGCTCGCATTGGTGTCAAGCCAGGAACCACTGAAAAAATCAAGATTCCTGCAACCAAAGTTGTCGGTTTTAAGGCCAGCAAGACCTTAAAAGAAAAAGTTCGCTAAACTTTAGTTAGCAAACTTCAGGGGATAGATGGAATACCATCTATCCCTTTTTTATTTATGTTGATATGGTTATCATATATTTATGACACTAAAACCTTTTCTTGAATTATCTAAATTATTTAAAAGCCAAGGTTTTCATCTTTGGATGATTGGTGGATCAAGTCGCGATTATTTAATAGGATTGCCCGTTGATGATTTTGATCTAACAACGGATGCAAAACCAACCGACATGCAAACCTTTCTTCCTACGGCAAACTTTCGCTTCGCCCATTATGGAACCGTACAATTAAAATTAGATTCGATGAACATTGATATCACCACACTTAGACAAGAATCAATTTATCAAGATAAACGGCATCCTCAATCGATTACTTTTGTCAAAGATCCTAAGCTGGACTACTTAAGAAGAGATTTAACAATTAATGCTATCTATCTTGATGCCGATCTAAATATCTTAGACTTTGCAAATGGTTTAGAAGATCTAAAAAGTAAAACCTTAAGAATGATTGGTGATCCATATTTACGATTTCAAGAAGATCCATTAAGAATTCTTCGCGTCTTACGTTTTCAGCACAAACTCGGATTTAAACAAGAACCCATCTTAGCAAAAGCTCTCAATCAAAGTTTGCCTTTATTGGAATACCTCAATCCTCAAAAAGTAAAACAAGAATACCAAAAAATGATGAAGTATATGCCTTTTGAGGCTTCCTTATTGTTGGCTTCATACGGACTTCATCCGGAACTCGATTGAGTTGGTATAATAACCCATATGATGAATGCAATGTTTGAAGCTTTAGATTTAAAGCACTTACTCCTCGACCACTATAAGGCCCTTGGTTTTCAAGAAAAGCATGTGATGGTCATTTTAGTCATGGATCAACTAATCAAGCAGGATAATCATCTGATTACAGCAGAGCTTTTGAGTTTAAAAATGACGTTACCTTTAGAGGAAATTGATGCAACAATGGTAGATTTATTAAATCGAAAATTTATTGAATATGTTACCGTAGACGGAAAAACCCAAACAACGCTCAATCCACTTAAGCAATTGCTTTATAAACGTTTTCAACAACAAGTGATTCATCAAACCCAAGAATTAAATGTCAATGCTCAAGCCAATTTGTTTCAAAGTATTGAAAAAGGATTTGGTAGAACCCTTTCCCCTTTAGAAATATCTCGCATTCAAGATTGGTTAGAATTTGGTTACAGTGAAGCAATGATACTCTTAAGTTTAGAAGACGCCATTTCCAAACAAAAAAAATCGATAAGGTTTATGGATAAATATCTACAAAAGCAAACCATGAAAGAAAATTTTAATCAAGAAGGTCGAACTACCCCACAACAAGCTCCACATCATGATATTCAAAAAACAATCGCTAAGATTTCTGAAAACCTAGATCATGGATCTAAACAAAAGAAATAAGATTCTTCGATACCTTGATCAGCAATACCCAAGGGCGGGATGCGAATTACGGTATCACAAGGATTATGAACTTTTAATTGCCGTGGTTCTCTCTGCCCAAACCACCGATCAATCCGTCAATCGCGTTACACCTAGCTTATTTAAAACATTTCCTCGATTAGAAGATTTAGCGACTGCCCCCATTCTTGCTATCGAAAAGATTATTCAAACGATCGGTTTGTTTCATACGAAAGCCAAGCACATCAAAGCGATTGCCAACATTTTAATTAACGAACACAATGGTCATGTTCCATCTGATAAAGCATTATTGACTCAGTTACCAGGCGTTGGTGTTAAAACCGCAAATGTCATTCGAGCGGAACTTTTTAAAATTCCCGAGATTGCTGTTGATACCCATGTCTTTCGCTTATCATGGCGACTTGGTATTTCTAAAAAATCCGATTCGGTTACGACAACCGAAAGAAAATTAAGAAAAGCATTTCCTGAGAATCGTTATATCAAACTTCATCATCAACTGATTCACTTTGGCCGATATGCTTGTCAGGCAAAAAAACCAGCGTGCCAAGGATGTCCATTACAATCGATATGTAAGGAACCTCATAAGAACTTAGAAAAACCAATCATCAATCGCGGTTAAATAATCAATTCGGGGTTGAAATGCAATTTGAATTTTTTTTCCTTTACTTTTAATCCAACTATAAGGCAAGGATTGGCGCGTTTCTTTTTCTAGAAATTGTAGAAAGTCTTTTCCCTTTAGTGCATATACTTCATCTTTTTTTGCAAATGAAATCAGTAAAAAAGCAATCCCGCCTTGATCAATAATCCTTTGTAAATGAAGGCGTTGGTGAATGGTGATATTGGCAATAGCTAAAGAAGTGTTAGATTGGGTTGACTTTGCTTCAAAATCTAAATACTTACCACGATAAATGCCGTTATAATCGGTTGTAGATTGTTTTTCAAAATACGCATGAGTAATCTTCGCTCCGCGTTGATAATCGACTTTTACAACATTGATAGGCGTTGGTCTCTTTGTAATGACAGCCCTTTTGGTTTCTAAATAAAACTGATTGGTTAAATTGATTTCTTTTTCAAAATCCATCCCTCGATTTTTATAAGAGTTGATAGAAAGTTTTTTGAGGTTTTGTTTTAGTTTTGTATGACTGGGTTTTTTTACCCCATTTGGGTATTGAATCATCCTAAGTATTCCTTGATATGGGAAATGAAAACATCCTTATTAATCTCTTGATCTTTTAATATCAACTGAATCATTTGTTTAACGGGTTCGGGTATATGC
>JBEDEK010000063.1:0-7437 GCA_041175745.1 Bacillota bacterium
CCTGAAAAAGTTAATGCCGCCACACGCTTAAGAGAAGATCTTAATGTTGACTCTTTAGATGCAGTGGAATTAATTATGGAATTAGAAGACACATTCAATGTTAAGATTGCTGATGATGAAGCTCAAAAGCTCAAAACCATTGGAGATATTGTTAACTTCATTTCGCCCAAAGTTAAGTAATTTTTATGGATTTTAAAAAGGTTCAAGATTTAATCAAGTATTTTGAGTCGTCTAAATTGACAACAATGTCAATCGAAGATGGTACTTTTAAACTTTCATTGTCTAAATTAAAGGAAACCTTGATTTCAGAACCTAAAAACGTCGTCGTGAATGAACCTAAAATTTTACCTCCAAATGTCAATCCTAAATCACAGACCAATGCTGCCAACAAACCAACAGAAGATGTTTTATTAAAAGATGTCACATCGCCTTTAGTTGGAACATATTATGCTGCGAGTTCACCTACGTCTGAACCTTTTGTCAAGATTGGTCAACGAGTGAACAAGGGCCAAACCGTTTGTATTGTAGAAGCGATGAAAATTATGAACGAAATTGCTTCTCCTTTCTCCGGAGTGGTTGAAAAAATTAATTGTAAAAATGGTGACGTGGTTGGTTTCAACCAAGTCGTTATTCAACTTCGACCACAGGAGTAAATATGGCAGAAAAACTTCTCGTCGCAAACCGCGGGGAGATAGCAGTGCGGGTGATTCGAGCCTGCAAGGAACTTTCAATTCCTACAGTTGCTGTTTATTCAACTGCTGATCGCGATACAATGGCCGTAAAACTAGCCGATGAATCTATTTGCATTGGTGAAGCTAGGTCAAAGAATAGTTATCTCAATATTAATAATGTGATTTCTGCTGCTGTTGCTACAGGTGCCACACTGATTCACCCTGGCTATGGTTTTTTGTCTGAAAATGAACAATTCGCTGAAATTGTTGCCAGCTGTGGGTTAAAATTTGTCGGTCCATCTGCGAACGCTATTCGCCAAATTGGTGACAAAGCTTCTGCAAAGGTCATTGCACGAAAAGCAGGTGTGCCAGTGATTGAAGGGTCTGAAGGGATTGTTGAAAACCTAGAAGAAGGTTTAACCATAGCAAAAAAAGTGGGATTTCCAGTGATGATCAAAGCCACCTCTGGTGGTGGTGGTCGTGGTATTTCAATTATTCGTTCCGAAAAGGAATTTAGAGATGTGTTTGATCGAACCTCTATGGAAGCTGAAGCTAGTTTTGGTGATAAAAATCTTTATGTGGAAAAATACATTGAAAATCCGCGTCATATCGAAATTCAAATTTTATGCGATAGCCATGGTTCTTGTGTCTATTTAGGAGAAAGAGATTGCTCTTTGCAAAGACGAAACCAAAAGATGGTGGAAGAAGGACCTTCTCCGGTTGTGGACGCTCGGTTACGTAAAAAAATGGGTGAAGCTGCTGTTAAATTAGCAAAGGCAGTTGGTTATGTTAATGCTGGAACGATTGAGTTTCTTGTTGATAAAAATTTAAATTATTATTTTATTGAAATGAATACTCGAATCCAGGTTGAACATCCTGTTACCGAATTTATTACTGGTATTGACCTGGTGAAGGAGCAAATTAAAATTGCGTTAGGTAAAAAATTACCCTTTACTCAACGTCAAATTAAAATCTCAGGCCATGCAATTGAGTGCCGTATTAATGCCGAGGATGTTAAAGCGAACTTTAGACCAGCGCCAGGAAAGATTACACAATTAATTATGCCTGGTGGTATTGGAGTA
Organism: Bacillota bacterium; assembly: GCA_041175745.1. GTDB lineage: Bacteria > Bacillota_I > Bacilli_A > RFN20 > CAG-826 > UBA970. The sequence continues at coordinate 1,754 of JBEDEK010000063.1, forward strand.
CGGATCGATACGCACATTTATCCTGGATATGAAGTACCTCCTTTTTATGACTCGATGATTGCAAAATTAATTGTCCATGCACCAACTAGGAAAGAAGCCATCCGTAAAATGCTTGTTGCACTTGAACAATTTATGGTTGATGGTATCACGACGAATATCGAATTCCATTACTCAATACTCCATACCCAAGAATTTATATCCGGTAATGTTGATACCGGATTTGTTGCTAGGTTCCTTGAACGAATAAAGGATATGCATGAGTGATATTTTTGCCAAACAAAAACCTAAGCTTCGCACTTTCTTAAAAGTTGCGGAAACTCCGATCCCTAAAAACCAAATTGATATTCCTGATGGTTTATTTATCGAATGTGAACAATGCCACTCTGCTATTTATCAAAAAGCTCTTATAGAAAACTTATCTGTTTGCCCTCATTGCCAATTTCATTTTCGATTAAATGCAAGAGATCGAATTCAATTGATTGTTGATGAACAATCTTTTGTTGAAATCGATTCAAATTTGAACTCTAAGAACCCGCTATCCATGCCAGAATATGATCAAAAACTTGCCATTTCTAAAAAGAGTACTGGCCAACCAGAAGCGTTTGTATCTGGACGAGCACTTATTCAAGGTTTACCAATGGCAGTTGGGGTTCTTGATTCGTTTTTCATGATGGGATCGATGGGTTCTGTTGTTGGTGAAAAAATAACCCGTTTAATTGAATTTGCAGGTAAAGAACATCTTCCATTAATTATCTTTTCTGCGAGTGGTGGCGCTCGAATGCAGGAAGGTATTCTATCTTTGATGCAAATGGTTAAAACATCCGCCGCATTAAAGAAATTTGATCAATTAGGTGGCCTTTTTATCTCTGTTTTAACCCATCCAACCACTGGCGGAGTTGCTGCAAGTTATGCATCCCTAGGGGATGTTATTGTAGCTGAACATGGTGCTCTGATTGGGTTTGCTGGGGCACGTGTTATAAAGCAAACGATTCAACAAGATTTACCTGAAGGCTTTCAAACCGCAGCCTTCCAATTAAAGCATGGTCAAGTTGACTTGGTCGTTGAACGTAAACAATTAAAGCAATCTTTGATTCAATTACTAAGATTTCATAGTGTAAACGGAGAACAATCACGTGAATAATATCGAAGAAAAAGTTTGGGAAAAAGTAAGGCTTGCGCGTCATCCAAAAAGACCAACAGCCTCTGTTTTAATTAAACAATTATTCCCTGATTTTATCGAGTTACACGGTGATAGACAATTTGGTGATGACTCTTCTCTTATCGGTGGTTTAGCAACCTTTATGGGTCAACCTATTACTGTCATAGCCCAAGAAAAAGGTTCATCTACAGATGAAAAAATAGCAAGAAATTTTGGTATGCCTCATCCTGAAGGTTATCGTAAAGCTTTAAGATTGATGAAACAAGCCGAAAAATTTCATCGTCCGATTATCTTAATTATTGATACTCCAGGAGCTTACCCAGGTATTGGTGCTGAAGAACGTGGACAAGCACAAGCCATTGCCTATAATTTATTTGAAATGATTGCTATTCAAACCCCGATGATTGGGATTGTCCTTTCTGAAGGTGGTTCTGGTGGTGCTCTGGCAATTGGTGTTACCGATATATTATTAATGCTTGAAAACAGTGTTTATTCGATTATTTCTCCTGAAGGGTTTGCTTCGATTTTATTTAAAGATTCTACCAAGGCAAAAGCTGCCGCCGCTTTAATGAAATTAACAGCAGATGATTTATTGTCATTTGGCATTATTGATGGCATCGTTCCGGAAGCAAAAGGCGGCTTCCACGAAGATGTTAATTTTTCGGTTTCGCAATTGAAAATTTTATTGCAAAAATATTTAAAGCAATTACTCAAATTAACACCGACAGTTTTACTTAAAAATCGTGAAAAGAAGTTTAGAGAATTTGGTGTTTTTGAAGAGAAAAGTTTGGAGAAAAAAAATGGAAAATAAATTATCCATTAAATTAATTGGAACCGGAAAATATGTTCCTAAAGGTTTAATTACAAATGCTGATTTAGAAAAAATGGTTGACACAACTGATGAATGGATTGTTTCACACACTGGGATAAAAACCCGACATAAAGTTGAAAATGAAACTACAGCAGACTTAGCTTATCAAGCAGCACTCAACGCTATTGAAAAGGCAAAATTTGATAAAGAAATCATTGATGCAATTATCGTTGCCACGATTACACCAGATTTTGCCTCCCCAAGTATGGCCGCTGTTGTCCAAGCACGCCTTGGCCTTAATCATCGCGACATTACTTGCTTTGATATTAATGCAGCATGTACAGGCTTCGTTTATGCTTTACAAGTTGCTGCTGCTTTACTCAACAGCCCGAAATACCGCCATATCTTAGTGATTGGCGCAGAAACCTTGACCAAAATTATTGATTACACCGATCGCAACACTTGTATTTTATTTGGTGATGGGGCTGGGGCTCTACTAGTAGGCCGTGGTCAACCGCATCAAACAGTCTCATTTTATACTGCCTCTGAAGGTGATATGGAAGATGTTTTATCAGTTAAAGAAGTACTAAGGATGCAAGGTAGAAGAGTATTTAAGTTCGCAATCAATGCAATTGAAAAATCAATTAATCGTTTATTGGAACTCGATGGTAGTCGATTAGATATGGTGACCAAAATTATTCCTCATCAAGCGAATTATCGAATTGTCGAAGGTGTTGCAGATTTGAAAAAATTACCACTGAATAAATTTTTCTTAAATCTCGAACATTATGGCAACACTTCTGCTGCTTCGATTCCAATTGCACTTGATGAATACGTTGCCGTTTCGCCACTAAAATCTGGGGATAAACTTATGTTGGTTGGATTTGGAGCTGGTTTAACCTGGGGTGGAGCACTTATTAATTTATGAAACCCTTTGCTGTATTGTTTGCCGGACAAGGTGCTCAAATACTTGGCATGGGATTATCCGCTGTCAATGAAACTCCCGCACTGGTCGATTATTACAACAGCATTCAAAAACATATCAATTTTGACTTAAAGGGTATTTTAAGTGGAGAAATAGCTGGGTTAAATCAAACAGAATTTACCCAACCATCTTTACTTGCAACTTCATTACTTTATTACCGACAATTACAGCATTTGTTCCCAATCAAGCCACAATATTTGATTGGTTTTTCCCTTGGAGAATATACAGCCTTACACGTTTCTGGTCATCTTGATTTAGTATCGACCCTTCAATTAATTCAAATTCGTGCAAATGCGATGGCATCTGCTAGCCGATCTAATCCTGGTACCATGGCAGCGATTATTGGCTTACCTACACAAGTATTAGAATCATTATGTCTTCAAGTGAACCATCCAAATAATCATGTCATTATTGCCAATTACAATTGTCCCGGACAGTTGGTGATATCAGGTCATGAACTCGCAGTCAAAGAAGTGATGGCATTGGCAACTGCCAATGGTGCAAAAAGAGTAATCCCCCTCAATGTATCTGGTGCTTTTCACTCTCCATTAATGGCTGAAGCGGGCTCAATATTAAAAAAAACACTTCAATCAATTACTTTTCAACCGAGTCAAATTCCAATGATTTTCAATTGGACCGGTAAACCATTGTCCCAACTTTCAGAATTACCACGTTATTTAGTGGAACAAGTTCAATCTTCTGTTCAGTTTGAACATTCAATCCGTTATTTATCATCTCAACACATTGAAACATTTATTGAAATCGGTCCGGGTTCGGTCTTATCTGGTTTGGTGAAAAAGATTCTTCCAGATGCTAAAGTAATCTCATATAACGGTCAGCAAGATCTTTCATTGGTAAAGGAGTTACTCGCATGAATGATATCAAGAAAGTAGCGATTGTGACTGGTGGTGCGACTGGTATTGGTTTGGCAATTAGTCTTAAACTTGCCCAAGATGGATTCACGGTTGTTGTTAATTACAATTCCTCTGCTCAAGCTGCACAAGATTTAGTCAAACAAATTCAAAGTATCGGTGGCCAAGCCCTTGCCGTTCAAGCAAATTTGAGTAAAGTTATCGAAGCTGAAAAGTTAATAAAGACCACGTTAGACACTTATCAAAGATTAGATGTTGTGGTCAATAATGCTGGTATCACCGATGATACTTTAATGTTAAGGATGAGTGAAGCCCAATTTGATCGGGTCATTGAAACGAATTTAAAAGGTGTTTGGGCAATGTGCAAATTTGCTTTAAAGCCTTTAATGCAAGCAGGTAACGGAAGAATCATTAATATCGCTTCTGTTGCAGGAATGATGGGTAATATTGGCCAAGCAAATTATGCGGCTGCAAAAGCTGGTGTTATTGGACTAAGCAAAACCTTAGCCCGTGAAATGGCTTCGAGAAACTTGACAGTCAATGTTGTTGCTCCTGGTTTTATTGAAACGAATATGACCGCAAACTTATCTCCACAAATCAAAGAATCCGCTTTAACAATGATTCCTTTAAAACGCTTTGGAATGCCTGAGGATATCGCTGAAATGGTTAGTTTTTTAGCTTCAAGTAAAGCTCAGTATATAACGGGTCAGACCTTCGTCGTTGACGGCGGCATGACCATGTATTAAAAAGAGGGATGAATATGAAAAAAAGAGTTGTAATAACTGGATTAGGCGCCGTAACTCCCATCGGTAATGATGTTTTATCCATGTGGCAAAATATGATGAAAGGTACCAATGGCATAGGTATGATTTCACTTTTTGATACCTCGACGAGTAAGGTCAAAGTCGCTGCGGAAATCAAAAAGTTAGACCCTTCAAAATATTTAGATGAAAGAAGTGCAGGTAAATTAGATCGCGTGATTGTTTTAGGTATCTTGGCTGCATGTGAAGCCTATGATGATGCTGGTCTAAATTCCACTTCAGTAGACCCCTATCGATTTGGAACCTTTGTCACTTCAGGTATTGGTGGATTAAATTCAATTTGGTCCGAATCACAAGTAGCTGTTTCACGAGGTCTTGATCGCGTTTCTCCTCATTTTATTACCAATGCAATTATTAACTTGATTGGTGGCAATATTTCAATGCGTTTCAAAGCAAAAGGTCCAAATTTACCTGTTGTTACTGCATGTTCTGCAAGTACCAATTCAATTGGTGAAGCCTTTCGATATATACGTGATGGTTATTTAGATGTGGCTTTTGCAGGTGGTTCTGAATCTTCCATCAATGCTTTAGGCATAGCAGGTTTTGCTGTGATGCGAGCCTTACATAGTGGTGATAATCCTGCCCAAGCAAGTATGCCATTTGATAAAAAACGTTCTGGGTTTGTCATGGGTGAAGGTGCGGGCGTTCTCATCCTTGAAGAATATGATCACGCGATGGCGCGTGGCGCCAAAGTTTATGCTGAATTAGTCGGCTATGGTTCAACCTCCGATGCGTTCCACGTAACTGCCCCTGATGAAACCGCAGAAGGTATAAGTAAATGTATGGAATTAGCATTAAAGGATGCGAATATCAAACCTCAAGATATTGACTATATCAATGCTCATGGAACCTCAACGCCCTTAAATGATCGCATTGAAACTTTAGGGATTAAAAAAGTCTTTGGTCCTCACGCTTATGCATTAAATGTTTCCAGTACTAAAGGAATGACAGGTCATATGTTAGGTGCGACTGGGGCTGTTGAATCGATTGCTTGCATTCTTGCATTAGTCAATCAAATCGTCCCCCCAACGATTAC
>JBEDEK010000064.1:0-3118 GCA_041175745.1 Bacillota bacterium
AATGATATCGAGTCTGGTTTGGTGTCGACCACCTTCATAGGGGGTGTGAATAAACATCTGAATGCGTTTTAACATTTCTTCAATCGTCATGTAGCGGGCACCAAAGGCAATTACATTTGCATCATTATCAATTCTTGCTCGTTTCACGGCTTCGTCATGGTAACCCAATGCACATCGTGCACCTTTTACTTTATTCGCGGCAATCGAAACACCAATGCCTGATCCACAAATCAAAACACCATAGTCTGCTTCTTTAGCGACTACACGTTCTGCCGCACTCAACGCATATTCTGGATAGTGACAACTACCCTCGTTGAAAGTCCCACCATCGATCATCGTCAAACCCAATTTGGTTAACGTATCAATTAATATTTTTTTATTAGCAAAGCCCGCATGATCACTTGCAATAATGATTTTCATGTTAACTACTCCTGAGTTAAGTATAGAGCAAAGCAAAACGAGTTTTACCATTAATATCTTTTAGAAAAGTCCATGTTGCATATGGATATATAGATAAAATGATCTGCTGAAGTGGTTTTTCTAAAGTTGGGTCGATTTCAAAGGCGAAGATACCTTTAGAAGATATTAATCTTTTGCCTTCTTGCAAATATTGTTTGTAAAATTTCGTATTCGGTTTTGCCAACAAAGCAAGATGGGGTTCAAATTGTTTTACCGATGGATCAAGTTGATCTTCATCTTCAACATAAGGTGGATTACTCACAATGATTTGAATGTTTTGATTGTAAGAAGCGGCCATCAACTTCAATCCATCTCCTTGAAAGAATGAAACATCAAGCTGAAGGTTTTTTGCATTGGACTTTGCAACATTTAACGCAGATTCACTGATATCAGTTGCAATCACTCGCCAATGAGGTCTTAAAGATTTAACTGCTAGTGCAATCGCCCCACTGCCAGTGCCCACATCAATCACTTGAACATCTGAAGTGGCAGGAAAAAGTTTACTGACAATCATCACAAGCTCTTCTGTTTCTTGTCGCGGGATTAAGACGTTTTTATCAACGCCTATGATGAGGCCTAAGAAAGTGGTATAACCCAAAATATATGCTAAAGGTTCTCCATCTTTTAATCGTTGAAGGTTTTTAGTGAAGGCTTGGTAATCAAGCATTTGCCGATCAAGTTTGGTTAACAACATATCGACAGTGGCAATGTGATTATGAAATTGCAGTAATTGGTGAATAGCAAAAGTATCAACCGCACCAATGCCAACATATTGAAGCGCTTGTTGATAAACGGATTGAATGGTCATTCTACACCTAGAAGTTTTTGTTGTTGATCGTAATGGTTCAAGGCTTCTAAAATGTCTTCTATTTGACCTTCCATGACGCGATCAAGTTGGTTAATCGTAAAACCAATGCGGTGATCGGTAACTCGATTTTGAGGATAATTATAGGTGCGAATTTTTTCACTTCGTTCACCGGTTCCGACTTTTAATTTTCTTTCATTGCCAACTTTTTCATCAATCTCAGCTTGTTTATGTGCTTCTAATTTTGCATAAAGCATTTTCATCGCCAATTCACGGTTTTGAATTTGTGATTTTTCAATTTGGCATGACACTACAATTCCTGTTGGTAAGTGGGTAATACGAACAGCAGATTCTGTTTTGTTAACGTTTTGACCACCAGCACCTTGAGAACGATAGGTATCGACTTGAAGATCATTTGTATTGATCACGATATCTACTTCTTCAACTTCAGGCATCACTAGGACAGTCGCAGTTGATGTGTGAATTCGTCCAGAAGCTTCAGTTGCAGGAACGCGTTGAACACGGTGCGCACCAGATTCAAATTTAAGTTTGGAGTAAACCGCATCACCCTTGACCATAAAGGTAATCGTGGATTGGCCACCTGCATCGGACAGCATTTGAATTTTCCAGCCGTTTTTTTCGCAATATTTGGTATACATTCTAAATAAGTCACTAGCAAAAATAAACGCTTCGTCACCACCAGCCGCACCACGAATTTCAACAACAATATTTTTATCATCATTGGGATCCTTGGGTATGAGGTGAAACTTAATTTGTTCCATTAACTTATCTTGAGCTTCGGTTAATTGTTCAACTTCGGCTTTCCCTAATTGCGCAATTTCTGCATCGGCATCATTTCGCATCACCAAAGCATCGGCTAAATTCTTTTCATTAGTTTCAAAGGTATTAAAAAGCGTTACCACTTTATCTAGGGTTGCTCTTTCCTTTGAAAGTGACTTAAATTGACGAGAATCACTCAATACAGAATCTTGAACGAGTAAATCATCAATCGTTGTTAAACGATTACGCATCACTTTGAGGCGATTTCTTAAATTTTCTTCCATTTATGAGACCTTTCGTATTTTATCATAGGCATCGCATTTCTTAAAAGGTTTTTCTTTATTTTCCTATTTAATCAAGCTGATAAATTGAGTATAATTAACTCAATAAAACTTTATGGCATATAAGGCACTCTATCGAACATATCGACCACAGCAATTTGCTCAAGTTGCTGGTCAACAAGCGATTGTAAGAACATTACAAAACGCTTTGATAAATCAAAAGCTATCTCATGCTTATTTATTTTCCGGACCTCGCGGGACTGGCAAAACATCTTTAGCCAAAATCTTTGCCAAGGCTTTGAATTGTGAAGTGTCTCAAACCGAACCCTGCGGTAAATGTGAAAATTGCATTGCGCTTCAAGAAAATCGCCATCCCGATGTGATTGAAATTGACGCAGCAAGTAATAACGGGGTTGATGAAGTTCGTGATTTGATCGATAAAGTGAAATACGCCCCTATCAAAGGTAAATATAAAGTTTATATTATTGATGAAGTCCATATGATGACAGCGGGTGCCTTTAATGCTTTACTAAAAACGTTAGAAGAACCACCTTCCCATGTATTGTTTATCTTGGCAACAACGGAACCTCATAAAATTATTCCCACGATCTTAAGTCGTTGCCAACGATTTGATTTTGGTAAAGTAAATGCAAATGACATTAACGAACGCATTCAATTTATTCTAAAAACCGAAAAAATTCCCTATGATGAAAAAGCGGTTCAAGCAGTGATTCAATTAGCGGATGGTGGCGTTCGCGATGCTTTATCTTTACTCGATCAAGTCATTGCCTAT
>JBEDEK010000065.1:0-4429 GCA_041175745.1 Bacillota bacterium
GATCAATGGCAAGGCAAAGAACCATCATTTCAGACGATTCAAAACGATGTTAAAAATAAGCAATTTTATCTTTTAAAAGATGGAAATCAAGTCTTGGGTGGAGCAGCATTACTTTCCAAAGATTATGCTTATGACAATTTAATTTATGGATCGTGGTTAAATCAAGATCCTTATGTTGCTGTCCATCGTTTTTTTCTTCATCCAACATTCCATGGTCAAAAATTAGGTAAAGTTCTGTTAACTTGTATCGAAGATTTGGTTTGGGCAAGAGGTATCCAAAACATTCGTTTAGATACCCATGAACGGAACACACCGATGCGAGGTTTATTAAAATCGCTAATGTATGTTGAAGTTGGCCGAGTCAATTTACCCCAAGCGGGTGAAAGATTGGTTTATCATAAAATGCGAGGAACACAAAAATGAAACTAAAAGATAAAGTTGTAATTGTGACGGGAGGCAATTCTGGAATTGGATATTTCGCTATCGAAGCATTTTTAAAAGAAGGTGCAAACGTTGTAATGGCGTCGCGTTCAAAAGCAAAAGCAGAAGAAGCCATTCGAACACTCAACTCGCTAAAATTACCAGGAAAAGTTGAATGCGTTCAACTTGATTTAATGACCCTTGCCTCAGTTAATAATTTTGTTTCGCAATTCAAAAAACAATATCAACGTCTTGATTTACTCGTCAATAACGCTGGGATTATGTTTGGAGAATATCAAGTTACGGTTGACGGATTTGAATCACAAATGGCGACCAATCATTTTGGTCATTTTGCTTTAACGGGGCAACTCTTACCGATGTTGATTGCAAGTCAAGGAAGAATCGTGAATGTTTCAAGTATTGCTCACCGCCGCGGCGAGATTGATTTTGATAATTTGCAATTCCAGAAAGCAAAAAGTTATTCTCCTTGGGGCGCTTACAGCCGATCAAAACTTGCAAATCTTTTATTTACGTATGAACTCGATCGTCGTCTAAAAAAATCGAATTTACCAGTTAAAGTATTAGCGGCACATCCAGGTGTTTCGAAAACGAATTTACTTTTTAAGAATACAAAAACGCAACCGCTTTATAACCTCATGAAATATTTGATTCCTCTACAATCTGCAAAACGTGGAGCGATACCTACTATTGAAGCTTCATTGAATTCTGAATGCAAAGGCGGAGAGTATTTTGGTCCAAGTGGATGGTTTGAAATGGGTGGTAAAAAAGCTAGACTTGTTCAATCTACTCCTCTAAGTCATGATCTAAAAATTGCGAAAAAATTTTTTGAAGTTTCAGAGTCATTGACTGGCGTTCAATTTTCATTCAAATCGTAACGTAATTTTGTTCTAATTTTTTAAATTTGTTTTACAATGTTGTTGATGGAAAAAAAATTTAATCAACACATTTTAATTATTGGATTTGGTAGCGTTGCCCAATGCACGTTGCCCATCCTTTTTAAACATATTAATGTACCTTATGATCATGTTACTGTCATGGATTTTGAAGATAAACAAGCGTTACTTCAACCTTGGATTAATCGTGGTGTTCACTATGTTCGTGAAAAAATAACTCAAACTAAAATGGCGACTCAGCTTTCAAAATATGTTAAAGCGAAAGATTTAATCATTGATTTAGCATGGAACATTGGTGCTGAAGACATCATCCAATGGTGTCATGATCGCGACGTGAGTTACATCAACACTTCTATTGAACTTTGGGATCCTTATACCCATAGTCATGAAAAACATCCAACCGAAAAAACACTATATTATCGTCACATTCGTTTAAGAAATATGATGAAATCTTGGACTAAAAAAGGACCAACGATGATTACTGAACATGGTGCAAATCCAGGATTGATTTCCTCTTTAATCAAACAAGGTCTTATTGATATCGCTCAAAAAATGATCGCCGACAAAAAAGTAATTAACGAAGATAAAGTGATGCTTGAATCTTTAATCGCTCAGCAAAAATTTAACGAGATTGCACATCGCATCGGTGTTAAAGTGATTCATATTTCAGAACGTGATACACAAATTTCCAATCAACCTAAACAAGTGGATGAATTTGTTAATACTTGGTCTGTTGAAGGTTTTAGAGAAGAAGGAACCACGACTGCAGAAATGGGTTGGGGTACCCATGAAAAGCAACTTCCAGATTTAGCTTTTGAGCATAAAGATGGTCCGAAAAATCAAATATGTCTAGCAAGAATGGGTATGAATACTTGGGTATCAACCTTTGTTCCTCACTACGAAATTAGAGGCATGGTTGTTCGCCATGGTGAAGCCTTTACTTTATCCGACTATTTAACCGTGTTCGATGCAAACACTAAAAAAGCAATCTATCGCCCCACGGTTCATTATGCTTACTGTCCGAGCGACGCTGCGATTGCTTCCTTAAATGAATTGCGTGGCAATAATTACAAATTACAAAACAAAACCAGAATCATGAATGATGATATTGTTCATGGAGAGGATATTCTTGGGGCATTAATCATGGGTCATCCATACCAATCCTGGTGGATTGGTTCCATTCTCTCCATCCAACAAGCTCGTTCTTTGGTACCACACCAAAACGCGACAACCGTTCAAGTTGCAATTAGTGTTGTTGCCTCGATTTTATGGATGATAGATCATCCAGAAGAAGGTTATCTCAACCCAGAAGCATTACCACATGATTACATCATCAAAATAGCCAAGCCTTATTTAGGAACCTTTATATCACAACCGTTTGATTGGCATCCGCTAAAGAATTATTACAATGAATTTAAAGGATACAATCGTCCTCGTATTGATCCAGAGGATGTATGGCAATTCACAAACTTCCTAATCACTGACTTTGATTAGGTAAACAAAAAACCCAAGCATCGCTTGGGTTTTTATCTTGGTTATTTTATTTTCGCTTTTTTTAATTCTGCTAACGTTGGGAAGGATTCAATTGCGCCTGATTTTGTGCACGTTAATGCAGCAACTTCATTAGCAAAGGTGGCATACTCTTTCATCTTTAAAGCACTAGATACGAGTTTATTTTTTGGTAGTTCGGCTTGTAAAATCTTTGCAATGAATGAACCGATTAAAGCATCACCAGCACCCGTGGTATCCACCACTTTAATTTTGGATCCTTTAATGATGATCGGTTTTTGTTTGGCTTGATACAACGCAAGGCCTTGATCACCTTTAGAAAGAATTAACCAAGTGACTTTGGCTTGAAATACTTTTTCAATTGCCGCTTCTAACGTCATATCTGGAAAGATAAAATTCAATTCTTCTTCGGTGACTTTTAATAAATCAACACCCACCATGAATTCCTTAACGGTTTCACGAAGGGCAATTGGACTTGGCCATAAATTGAAACGAAGATTGGGATCAAAAGAAATGATTAAACCATTTTTCTTTGCAATATCGATTGCAAATTCATGAGCTTTTCTTGATAAAGATGGAACGAGGTTGACACTGCCAAAATGAAGAATATCGTTGGCCTCAAACAAGCTAGGATCAACTTCTTCCTTCATTAAAAATAAATCCGCTGCATTACGACGATCAAAGGTAAAGGTTCTTTGCCCTTTCTTATCAACTTGAACTTTAGCGACGGTGGTATCGTGAGCATCGGTTACTTTGACTTGTGAGATATCCACACCTTTGGCTTGTAAGGTTTGTAAAACAATTTTACCTTCTTCATCGTCACCAATTTTTGAAATCAAAACACTTTTTTGCCCTAAGTTGGCAACCATACTGGCGACATTTGCTGGAGCGCCTCCTGCAAATTTTCCAATTAATTTGACACCTTGTTTAACTTGATCGATTAACGCTTCACCGATACTAATGAGTTTTGGCATGTTGGTCTAAGACCTCCTGATAATACGCTTCCCATTTTTCAAGAATGGCAGCGCGTTGGTAATGTTGTTTCAACCAAGATGGATGTGCCAATGCTTGTTGATATGCTTGGTCATCCTCACTGAGTTGTTTCACTATTTTAACAAATCCATCGACGGATTGGGCAGATAAATATTGCCCATGGAAAACAGGTTGATATAGTTCGAGGTCCCGAAGTAGGATAGGTTTATTACATACTGCAGCTTCTAAGACGCTCATCGGCATTAACTCATCGAATGAGGGTAAGAAGAACAAATCACAAGCATGATAGAGTTCTTTCATCTTTTCTCGCGGAATAATTCCTAAAAAGCGTACATTAGCAGGTGGATGTTCCATCACATCCTTTAATTCTTCGTATCCTGCAGTTAAGCCTTTAAATGAAAACCCCCCTGCCCAAACAAAGTCAATTTGCGGAAGTTTTTTAGCGGTCTCCACAAAATCGATCACACCTTTGCGATGTTGGACTTGTCCAACACCTAATACGGTAAAGCGTTTGATTTGCCAATCTTTTCTGACTTTCGTACGTGACGCATCAATCGTAAATTTGCTTTCATCTACAAAGTTTGGAATAAAGG
>JBEDEK010000066.1:0-4144 GCA_041175745.1 Bacillota bacterium
TTAATACATTGGTCGCAGAACAGCTTGCCGCTTTAGGTGCAGGTTAAAACAACTTTATTGGGAGGTTTCATTGATGAAACCTCCCTCCAACTTGATTGATGAAAAAAATAAAATATAAAAGTCCCAACTTAAATATAAAACAAACTGGCATTTGGCTAGTTGTTTTGTTTCTGGGCATCACTGGTTTTGTTTTTTTGATTGATCAAAGACCAGCGCCGATGAACCAAAGCTTTAACACGTATGAATTGATTCAACCCAATTTTGATTATGGTTATCAAACCCAAGTTTATGGCATACCTACTTACACAGCGAAGCAAGATTTTTATCAAGAAGCTGGTGTTCCGCAAACGGGTTATGAAACCGTTTATGATGCTACTAAATTGGAAGGACTTTCAGTTGGTATTAATGATGAAGTATACGGACCTATCGTTGAGAGTTATGATTTTCCAAATAGTGTTAATTTATTAAATCAATTATCGACTGTTTCTTTCATCTATGATGGCCAAGACAGTGGTATTGTTTCACTTGCACTTGATTATTATTTGCTCGATCAAGGAACAGAGGATACTAAAATTGCCCTTACCATAAATCACGAATTCCAGTTTTATGAATCTCAAACATTAGTACTGCCTGCATCTTGGATGTTTACAGAAGAAAACTTTCCTTTAGATCGTTACGAAAATGAATTACAACCTCAATCGATGAAGGTTAATAAATGGTCAAACCATGTTTTACGTGATATGAAAGCGATGCATGCATATCCCTATTCTTTTTATGTTGAATATGGTGATGAAATTACATTTAGTTTTGTCAATGCCAATGTTTTAATCGGTCTTATACAAGTCGTAGCAACTGAACCATTGGTGGATTATGCAACGTATCGTGAACTGAGTCCTACCGCTCCCGTGATTCATACGTTATCGATGATTTCCAGTCGATCGATGGTTTCTAGATCAGATGCATCGATTCGTTTAAGAACAGAACAAGATGCCAGCAGCATGTTTTACGACACGCAATTTTTAAGATTGAATACGATTTTTGGTGATAGTTGGGAACGTGGTGGTCAAACGATTGATTATGAGATAGATGTAGAAACCAGCGGATATTACGCTCTTTCATTCCGATATCGACAATATTTACAAAATGATATGGTGACGATGAGAAGTATCTATATTAATGGAAATATTCCTTTCCAAGAATTTTTAGCAATGGCTTTTCCTTATACAATGCAATTTAGAAATCGCACTCTATTGCAACCCAACGGTGAACCCTATTATGTTTACCTTGAGGAAGGGACCAATACAATTAGTTTAGAGGCTGTCAACTATGCCTATCGATTTGCTTTAGAAACCATCCAAATCATCATGTCCCAAATTCAACAGTTAGCTCTTTCCATCAAACGTTACACTGCAGGAAGTAATGATCTTTATCGCGATTGGGAAATTGAAACGTATTTTCCTGAAGCAAAAAATCAATTGTTTGGTTGGGCAGATCAACTTGATGTCATGTATGAGCAGTTATTAAATTTATCGATTAATCGTACCCCCTCTCAACTCGCCAATGTCAAAGTTAGTAGCGCAAGATTAAGAACTTTAGCAAATCAAATTAATCGCTTACCGGGATTGATGGTGCAGTTTGCCGATGGTGATTCAAGTGTCAATCAAATGCTGGGTGCTTTGCTCCAAGAAATGATGCGATCTAATTTAGAAATTGAACGCATCATGGTCCATGGAGAAGTTACCTTACCAAGGGCAACCGCATCGTTCTTTAGAAGCGCTTATGAAGGCAGTGCAAGACTCGTACTTTCATTTATTAATAACCCGTATTCGGCAACTCAAATGGATGAAGAACAAATTAATGTTTGGGTCAATTTTCCTCGACCTTATATTGAAATCATGCAAGCAATGATTGATCAATTTTATCCAGGTGATCGGCAAGTGAAGTTATCCCAAATGCCAGATGAAAATAAATTAATTCTTTCGAATATTTCTGGCCAATCCCCGGATGTCGCAGTCGGTGTCAATCACTGGATTCCTTATGATTTTGCTGCTCGTGATGCCGCGCTAGATTTAAGACAATTCAATGGTTACACTGAAACCGTTTCGCATTTTTCTCGTGGGGCAATGATTCCGTATGTCTTTGAAGAAGGTGTTTATGGCTTACCTCTGACTCAAAATTTCTGGGTGACGTTTTATCGCCGCGATATCATGGAATCAATTGGCGTCAATACCATTCCTCAAACTTGGGATGATGTGATTGGTATTCTGCCTTTATTACAAAGTTACGGACTCAATTATTTCTTACCTCTTTCCCAGTATTCTGGATTAAAACCATTTGTAGCGACCTTACCATTTATCCATCAATTTGGTGGTCAACTTTACGCTGAGGATGGCATGAGCACAACCATCAATGAAGAAGACACTTTAAAAGGGATCACCTTAATGGCGGAATTATTTACCCTATATAACATTCCTAAGTTTGTTGCTAGTTTCTATAATCAATTCCGATATGGTACCTTACCCATTGGTATTGGTGATTTAGGTACATATTTACTTTTATCAAGTGCGGCAAGTGAACTTGATGGCTTATGGGCGATGGATTTACACCCAGGTTATCGCGACCCTGAAACTCAACAGATTAATCGCTCAAGTGCAACGGGTGCACAAGGCTCGATGATTTTAGCGAATACAAATTTACCCGATGATAGTTGGGATTTCTTATCATGGTGGATGTCGACACCGATTCAAACTTTATTTGGATCTACATTACAAACAACGTATGGCAAAACTTATTTTTGGAATTCTGCAAACTTAGATGCATTTGCGCAATCAAGTATGCCTCAAGAATATAAGTCCGTTGTTTTAGAACAATGGGAATATGCTTTAGAAGCAAGTCGCATTCCTGGCACGTACATGGTTGAACGTGAATTATCGAATGCTTGGACAAATATTGTTTTCCAAGGCATCAATCCTCGTCAAGCGATTGATGAAGCGGTCAGAATTTCGAATCGTGAAATTATTTATAAGATGGCAGAATTTGGTTATACCTTCCAAGGGGAAATTTTAAAACCATATCCGGTTCCGACGATTGATAATATTGATTGGTGGTTAACTCAACATGCTTAATCGATTATTGGACAGAATGAATCGTCCGGCATGGTTTGTATTTCCATATTGGTTTTTATTTGCAGTGTTTATCGTTGTTCCAGTTGTCGCTGCGATTGGTTTATCTTTTACGTTTTTTAATTCGATTCAAACCCCAACTTTTGTTGGCATCAACAATTACATTGAATTGATTACCTTAGATACGGTGTTTATGCGTTATGTTTTACCGAACACTTTACGTTTTGCCTTTATCGTGGGCCCAGTAGGTTATGCGTTATCCTTTATGGTTGCTTGGATGCTTTCACATTTACCCAAAAGACCACGTACTATCCTCGCGATTATTTTTTATTCACCGTCTTTAACTGCAGGGGTGGCGATGGCGGCCATGTGGCGGATCATTTTTTCAGGCGATGCCCAGGGTTATTTAAACGCGATTATGTTAGATCTAGGGTTGATTGTAGAACCGATTCAATTTTTACAAAATCCAGATATGTTGATGACGATTATGATTGTAGTCTCCCTTTGGAGTTCTATTGGTGTTGGTTTCTTAGCGATGCTTGCGGGTATTCTCAATGTCGATCGCACTCTCTATGAAGCAGCATACATCGATGGCATTAAAAATTGGTTTCAAGAAATTATTTATGTCACCATCCCAGCGATGAAACCACAAATGATATTTGGAGCAGTGATGGCCGTAGTTGGTACATTCCAAGCGGGTGCCATTGGCGTGGCTTTATCAGGTACAAATCCCACACCAAACTATGCCGGTCAATTAATTGTTAATCATATTGAAGACTTTGGATTTATTCGCTATATGATGGGTTACGCGGCAAGTATTTCCGTGATTTTATTATTAATGGTTTATGCCATTTCTAAAGTGACCTGGAAGTTTTTAGGAGAAAAAGACTAATGGCCTCAAAATTTTTAGGAACACAAATTAATCCAGATCGTTTCCACAAAGGACAACTGCCCTTTTTCATTATTTTAATTTCGTTTTCAGTCTTAATGATTTTACCGATTTTATTTATCGTCAATCACGC
>JBEDEK010000067.1:0-3016 GCA_041175745.1 Bacillota bacterium
CTTTACTGGTTTAACTTTCATGCAAGCATTTTTACAGGGACATCCTTCGCTATTTTTTAATCAGTTTTTTCAAGATTCCTTGGTGGGAATCATGACAATCGACTTTTTGGTGCTGTATGGATGGTCGATCTATCGTTCAAAACAATTATTTACTCAGTGGTATATCGCCTTCATTCCAATCATCGGATTTGGTTTGTTAATGTTATTAAACGGTACTGACAACATTTAACCAGACTGTCAATGTGCTGATGGTTTCGTTCATTTGTTCATCTAAGGTCACATCCGCAATCCCATCACCTCTTTGAAATCCATAGTCACCAAATTGACTATGATTTCCTCCTTCGACAATAAGGGAGGTTGTGAAAGGTGAAAGAAATACTTGTGCAGCTTGATAAGTTTCAAGGTCAAGAACTTCATCATGACTTCCAGTTATCGAAAGTATGGGCAATGATGTTTGAGAAAAATCAGCATTTGAGGTTGTATAACTTGCTAAGAAAAAAAGTCCATCGATTTGATCAAGATGTTCAATTGTATAAAAAGCAGCACTACTTCCACCTAATGAATGGCCACCGATGAACCAAAAATCAATATTGTCATTTTCTTTGATGATAGTGGAAGCAGCGTTGATATTCGTAATTGCTAAATTCCATAGAGGTTGCGTGACAAACACAGAACTTTCACTTGAGATGGATAATGATTCGGCAAATCTAGCGTAGGCAATGGGATTCACAAGGCCTCCAGGATAAAAAATAATGCCAACGGAGGAAAGAGTTGATAAAAATTCATAATAACCATCTTTTTGTGTGGCACGATCATAGACTGTTTTTGCTTGTGTTTTTGGCTGATAACTTATTGCGTAAGAAGAAAAAGGGGCAAAAACAATAAGACCCAGAATAGATAAAGCGATAATCCAGCGACGTTTTTTGTTAGGATTTTTTTTCTTCATGAACAATAAATTCTTGGATTAAAGGGAAAACTTTGGTGATAACATTTGCACATGCGAGTGCGACGTCCATATGTTCTAATTGGGTTCCGTTACCAGATCTTAATTCAAGATAATGGACCCAACTCCTTAAGGTACCATTCATATAAAGACGTGACATCGTTAAACCTTCGGGTAATACAGCACGGGCTTGCTCTTTAGCAATGCCATGATTAATCGCCCAAGTATAGGTTTGCTTTGCTAAATCAATCATTGCTTTTTGTTTTTCTTCCCATTGCTTTTGTAACTGAGGTCCGTTGGGTTGATCGCTTAATTTAATACTATTTTGGCGGTTTTTATCATCTTGTAATCGAGCTTCTCGAGTCATGAATTCTAAATGCTGGGTTGGATCGGCGTAACGTTGAGAAAATTCTTGAAATGAAAAAGAACGATGCCTTAAGATTTGACGGGCAATATCTCGAGTTGTTTCAATTTCTAAGCATAATGAAACCATTTCTAATGGTGACCAATGCTTGTGTTTTACTAGATAACGAATTAACTTATCAGAGGTTGCCATATTCATTTGATTGGTTGGATTAGAAACACGAGCACAAAAAGCAATTAGTTCTTGCGCATTAGAAAGCCCTTCAAGCTTGAGGGCATCAACGGGTTGAGAATAAGAGATTAATTTGACTTTCATATGTTCACCTCTTGCATATTATATCGATTGTATGATGCCAATTAAATAAAAAAAATCTCACTGAGAGATTCAATGGTGCCCCCTGCCAGAATCGAACTGACAATAAGTCCTTACCATGGACTCGTTATGCCATTTAACTAAGGGGGCACACGCTTTTCAATCATAGAAAAAAAACACGCTTTTGTCAATGAATTGAAGCGTGTTTTTGATTTCTAAAATAGAATTGGTAATTAGTCAGACGTTTTAAACGATAAAATTTGGTTTTTAACATCTAATGTTACTGGTACTTTTGGTGTGATTTTACCTTGAATCAAACCTTTTGCAATGAAGGTTTCAATTTCTTTTTGAATAAAACGTTTTAGTGGTCTTGCTCCGTATTCTTTGCTAAACGCTTGATCTAAAATATAACCTTCAATAGCTTCGCTAAAACTGATTAATATACCTTGTTTTTCAAGATGTTGCTCAAGAAGTTGTAACATCCGCGTGACAATCATAGCTTGGGTATCTTTATTTAGAGGGTGGAAATATACGATTTCATCAATACGATTTAAAAATTCAGGTTTAAAGGTTCGATGGAGTAAATCTTCAACCGCATCCGATTTTCCTTCTAATAGTTGCTCTGACCCTAAATTAGAGGTCATGATAATGACTGTGTTTCTAAAGTCGATGACACGACCTTGTGAATCGGTAAGGCGACCTTCATCGAGGACTTGGAGGAGGAGATTAAAAACTTCAGGGTGCGCTTTTTCAATTTCATCAAATAAAATAATACTGTAAGGTGCTCTTCGAACTTTTTCAGTTAATTGGCCCCCTTCTTCATATCCTACGTAGCCAGGGGGCGAACCAATTAAACGCGTGACTGAAAATTTTTCCATGTATTCAGACATATCGATTCGAATAATTTGCGTATCATTATCAAACAAACCCTCTGCTAAGCTTTTAGCAACCTCCGTCTTTCCTACTCCGGTTGGACCCAAGAACATAAAAGTACCAATTGGACGTTTTGCATCTTGAATACCTGCTCTTTGGCGAATAATGGCATCGGTTACCAATGTAATCGCATCATCTTGACCAATAACTCTTTGAAGCATTCGTTCTTTTAGGCCTAGGACTTTTTCCTTTTCCCCTTGAACAATTCTTGATAATGGAATTCTCGTCATCTTTGAGACAATTTTTGCAATTTCTTCTTCTGTGACGATTTCAGATAACATTCTGCCTTTTCTTGTTTTGTTTTCAAGCGTGAGTAAGTTTTTTTCAAGAGATGGTAATTGACCATACTGTAATTCCGAAGCTTTTTGATAATCTCCATTGGTAAAAGCTTGATCTAGTTTTAGTTTGGTCTGATGAATGGTTTCTTTAATTGTTTTAATTTCCAATAATAAGGATTTTTCTTC
>JBEDEK010000068.1:0-6211 GCA_041175745.1 Bacillota bacterium
TATTTTTTTTGTTAAGTTTTTAAGTTTTAATGTTTAACATATGTTAAGTATCTTAAAAAAATATGCTAATTAATTGTATTTTTTACCACCCATTTTTTGACAAAAAATGCGATAAAATAAGTGTTTTAATAAAATATGATTTTATATATATATCGCGTTAGGTATAAAATATGAAGTATTGTTTGGTTAGTTTATTCTCGATTATTTTTGGAACATTTTTGTTGATAGTGGTCGCAGCTGCAAGATTTGCATTTTACGTTTCAACGATTAACTTTGAAATGAATGGTGCTACCCCAATTCAATCAATAGAAATTGAGGCTGGTGACACGCTGGAATTACCATCACTCACCCGTGAAGGTTACACCTTTGGTGGTTGGTTTTTGGATGAAGCATTCCAACGCTCTGAGAATATGTTGGTCCTGAATAATCAAGACCGAACACTTTATGCTTATTGGATTCCAAATCTTTAAACTGTTACCTTTGTAAGTAATGAACTCCATCTCGATGTCCTCAAAACCCGCAGTGGTTTTGTTTATTCCTTTAAACGTTTGGCAATTCTTCTTGAGAAACAAGGTTTATATGAAGATGCCATTGCGATGTGTGATCAAGCAATCAATCTAAAGTTAGTTGATAAAACGCAAGGCGGTTACCGTGGTCGCAAAGAACGCATCACAAAACGCCAATTACAACAAACAAAGGTGGGCGAATAGTTTATGTTAAGAAATGCATTACGCGTTGCTTGGGTTGTACTTCTTCTCGTCATCATTTACCTTACCTTTATCATTCTCTAATTGATTTACTTCTGACGCATTGATATACGACTGATGGATGAAACATTGACCCAATGGATCATCCATTTTTCTTTATTCCGTTTTTGGGTATCGGTTATAATATGCCTATGCAACATTTGGCAATCGTTGGCTTACAGTTTGGTGATGAAGGTAAAGGTAAAATTACCGATAGTTTATCGCACGAATTTGATTACGTAGTTCGATATCAAGGTGGCCACAATGCTGGTCATACCGTTTATGCCAATGGTCAAAAATACGTTCTACATGTTTTACCAACAGGGATTGTCCATTCACATACGATGAATGTTTTGGGTAACGGCATGGTGATTAGTCTTGATGCCTTACAAAAAGAATTAACGGGTTTTTCTCCTTCTCAAATCATCATTTCCGATCGCGCCCATCTGTTATTTCCTTTTCATCAAATGTTAGATGCCCAAAGCGAACAATCAAGTTCGCAAAAAATTGGTACCACCCAAAAAGGAATTGGGCCTGCTTATCAAACAAAAACGGCGAGAACTGGTATTCGCGTTGCCTCGTTAAGAGATTTATCAAGACTAGAAATCGAACTCAATCGATTGGTCAAATCCTTAGGGCTTTCCTTCGATGTGTCAGCCTACCTTCAATCCATGAAGGGATTTATCGCAACCATCCTTCCGCGAATTCAGGATACATCTTATGTCATCCATCAAGCCTATCAACAAGGTAAACGTATTTTGTTTGAGGGTGCTCAAGGGGTGATGCTTGATATCGACCATGGTACCTATCCATATGTGACGAGTAGTCATCCTACTCCTGCAAGTATTCCCGTGGATATTGGTCTACCTCCAGCATGGATTCAAAACAGTCTAGGGATTGTTAAAGCTTACACCACGCGTGTCGGTGAAGGACCTTTCCCTACTGAAATCCTAGGAAACCAAGCAGAGTTGATTCGTAAAACCGGTAACGAATATGGTTCGACGACCGGTCGCCCAAGACGCATCGGTCATTTAGATATCGTGATGTTAAAACATGCCTTACGTGTGACGGGTGTCAATCAACTCGCCATCACCTTACTTGATGTTTTAAGTGTCGTGGATACGATTTCAATTTGTGTCGCGTACGAACTGCGTGGACAACGAATAGATCTCGTCCCTGCACATGCGGACGACTTGGCGATGATCAAACCGATTTATGAAACCTTGCCTGGGTGGAAGATTCCGATTCAAGATTGCAAAACCTTTTCCGATTTACCAAAAGCCGCACGAGCATATGTGTTAAAAATTGAATCCTTACTTGGGGTTCCGATTCGCTATCTTTCCAATGGTCCTCGACGGGATCAATTGATGGTTCGGAGATAAGTTATGATTGATCGTTATACTTCACCTTTCATGAAATCCACGTGGTCTGATGACGATAAATTTCAACAATATCTTCAGGTTGAACTTGCTTCTTTATTTGCCTTAAAAGAACGACATATCATTGATGCCACCACCTATCAAAAATTAACTCGAGCTCGTTTTACCCTGACCGGCATTGCTCAACATGAAGCAACGCTACAACACGATGTCCTAGCCTTTGTCGCCTCATGTCGAGATTCGTTAGGCGAAGAAAAACGTTGGTTTCATTTTGGCTTAACTTCCTCGGATGTAATTGATACGGCGCATAGTTTGATTTTTCGCACCATCAATCAACATTTCACCACGCTCATCGATAACCTATTAAATGTACTGAAAGCCAAAGCTTATCAATATCAACACACGCCAATCATGGCCCGCACGCATGGTATGTATGCTGAACCGAGTGTTTATGGTTTACGATATGTGCTTTGGTATGACGATTTACAACGGCTCAAAAAATCATTCTTGCAGGCTTGTGAAGGTGTAGAATTGGTGAAACTATCTGGTTCGATTGGCACCTATCCCATCTTGCCTCCAGAACACGAAAACATCGTCGCGAAGAAGTTAGGGTTAAAAACAACCACCATTCATACCCAAATTATTCAAAGAGATCGCCACGCTAGTTATGTGTTTAGTTTGGTAAATCTTGCAGGATGGATCGAAAAAATAGCCCTCGATATTCGCTTGTTATCGAGATCAGAAGTGTTAGAAGTATCGGAAGCGTTTGGTGAACAACAAAAAGGGAGTTCAGCGATGCCACATAAACGTAATCCCATTCAAAGTGAAAACTTAATGGGCTTGGCAAGATTAATGCGAGGTTATCTAACCGCTGTTCATGAAAACCAAGCATTATGGCATGAACGCGATATTTCCCATTCTTCCGTGGAACGCATTGTCTTTATGGATGCCACCACGGTGATGGAAACCATGCTGACACGTGTCACCAAACTCATCGATCAATTGGTGGTATTTCCTGATACCATGCTTCAGCATATCCAAGAAAGTTATGATACCTATTGGACCCAAGTCTTTTTACATCAAGCCATCTTACAAGGCCTTGATCGTGAAGAAGCGTATCGGGTTTTACAAACCAGCGCCTATGAAGCGATGCAAAAGAAAATCAGTATGATCACCATCTTAAAAGTCCATCCCTTATTCAAATCTCAACCCTTGTCATCTTGGATGAAAAGTTCAAATGCGATTGATCAACTTTATCAACGGGTTTTTAAATAGCGCCTTTATTTCTTTGCAAACACATCATTAAATTGTTTTTGTACGCGGATAAAGGTTGTGCCTCTGGGGAGTTCTTTTAACGTTTTTGCCCCAACATATGTACATGCAGATCGTAGACCACCTAATAAATCTTGCAGCGTAGCACTGACAGGTCCGCGATAAGGAACTTCCACGGTACGACCTTCAGAACTACGATAGTTCAACATTTCTTGTTGATTTTTGGTCATCGCGGTATCGGAACTCATCCCATAAAATTGGATATAAGAAACTGCTTTCGTAATGGGTAACTTGGTCTTTGCATCAAATTGACCAGTCGCTTCATCGCGTATGAGGATGGTACCACCACCTTCATCATGTCCTGCGAGTAAACCACCTAACATCACAAAATCAGCACCAGCACCAAGGGCTTTGGCAACATCTCCTGGACATGTACAACCACCATCACCAATGATCAAAGCGCCCATCCCATGAGCCGCTTCTGCACATTCAATAATCGCAGACAATTGTGGATAACCTACACCGGTTTGAATGCGAGTGGTGCAAACACTACCGGGACCGATGCCTACTTTAACGATATCGGCACCTCTTAAAATCAATTCTTGGGTCATATCACCTGTCACCACATTCCCGGCCATGATGACACAATCTGGATGCCGTTGACGAACCTTGGAAACAAATTCGGCAAAGAATTCACTGTAACCATTCGCTACATCGATACAGATCATATAAAACTGAGGAAAGGTTTTTAAAATCGTTTCTAACCGTTGTAAATCGCTTTCACTTACACCAGTGGAAAACACCGTTAAATCAGGATTTAATTGGGTGGCATACGGACGAATCGCATCGACGTGATAACTCTTCACCAACACCGTGAGTAACTTTTCTTGTTGCATCGCTAATGCCATGCGAATGGTACCGACGCCATCCATGTTGGACGCCATGATGGGAATCCCATTCCATTGGCGACCTTTGGCGTGTAAAAATTTATAAGTTCTGGTCAAATCAACATCTTTTCTACTTTTTAAAGTTGAACGTTTAGGACGAATGAGCACATCAGCAAAATCTAATTTTAATTCGTTTTCGATCCGCATATAAAGTTCCTTTAATGTTTTAAGATCACAATGCAATTATTTTAACTTACTTATGGGTTCAAAGGAAAAAAAAGATAAAGAAAAAGCACCGAGTGGAATCTCGGTGCTTTATGTGCTATGAAAGCGTTCAATTTAGAATGTCACAGAATAGATTTTGTAAGCACCGGTGGTGTTGGATGTGGCAGCAGCAGCAAAATCTCCATCGGTTGAGTTGGAATTGACTAACCAAACAGGTCGACCTTGTGAATTAAGGGTAATTTGGTTACCAGCATCATCCCCGCTACCGGAGAGGACTAAGGTATCGACTTCGGCAAAGGCTTCATCCAGTTCAATTAAGAAAGCGTCGGTAGATTGAACACCTTCCCGGCCTCCTTCTGCTTCATAAAAAGTACCGGTTACGTAGTAACCACCTTCTTTTTGGTAAATACCATTGATGACTTTGCCATTAAATTCATTATCTTCAATGACCGTTGTTGCTCCTGTTTCTAAATCAAGGCTTGATAAGGTGCTGCGGGTATATAGGTTGTATTCAGGATTAAAATTGGACCAACCGCCAATGCCACTATTAATTGGGTAAAGAGCGAAATTTTCGGTGACAATCAAAAATGCAGTTATGTTATCATCCATCACCATGACTGTTGAATAAAAATAGTTATTCAATTGATATTGTTGATTATCAATCGTTACACTTTGCCATGAGCTGCCACCATAGTTAGGTGCGTTCAAGGTTTTGGTTGTAAAGTTATAAAAACCACTCACTTGAATATTAAAGTTTGGATCATAATTGGCGTTATATTCTCTCACTCTTTCGTCAAAGCGAAGAATAGTGGTTTCTAATTCGTTGTACACTTCCGTACGATCTTCTTCGGCAATGAAGTTATCTTCAAGACCATCAAAGAATTCTGAAATCGTTTGGTCGTTATAAAGATAAAGATAACTATTGACCCCTAGCGCCAAGTCACCATTGTCATTCATATACTTGGTTTCAAAACCAACGCGATAGCCATAAAACCACAAGTTACCATTGTGATCAAAGGTAATGGGATCATTACTGATTGTGGTCATGGCATTGAAATCGTCAAAATTTAATTCGGTTAAGAAACTAAAGCTAGGGTTTGGATAAAGCGTATTAGTAAAGCTTGGATAAGTGGATGGAACAGACGTAAAATCAAGTTTTAGATCATCAGTAAGGCTATTAGGATTATCGATGATGGATTTAGAAAAGGAAGTGGAGAGAAATAAACGATTATCTTCAAACAAGATGTCATAAACTTGATAAACACCACCACTCAAATAGGCGTCAAGAACGGTATATTCTGATTGATTGTTGATGTCAAATTTTAAAATAAGGGTAATAAATTGATTAGGGTTTGGATTAAAGTTTTGATCAATATAATTTTCTAACGTTGTGTAAGCACCACCATAATTGGGTTCACCGAGTTCAGGATAGTGATATTCCATAATTAAAAGAATGGTGTCTTGTTGGTCATAACCAATTCTTATATAGTTGTAATCCCGATCATATTCATTTTCTATTTCCCAGTCACGACGATCTTGACTAAGCTCAAAATGGTATAAAAATTCAACTTCCGTTGTTCTCATGTTATAAATTGAGAATGCAAGCTCGGTATAATAGTCGTTTTGAACAACAGGAGCGCCTTCATAGTAATTTCTACCAGATTGATAAAAATATTCATTTTGAAAACGACCAAAGTTACTA
>JBEDEK010000069.1:0-4132 GCA_041175745.1 Bacillota bacterium
AAATAGAGTTGTTCTTTAAGGTTTAGGTGTAATGATGTGACGAATGCGATGATTAAAATGATCACGAGTTAACATCAGAACATTGCCACAACCCATACATTTTATTTTGATATCCGCACCAATTTTTACAATCGTAAATTGAGAAGAACGAGAGGAACAAGGGTGGGGTTTTTTCATTTCCACAATGGTGCCAACATCATATTGAAAATTGATCATGCCTTCAGCGCCTCAAAAGCTTCTTCCCAAGTGCGATACCATTTCATAGGCAGTTGGTGACGAAAATAGGTAATTTGTCTTTTGGCATAACGCTTGGTTGACTGTTTAATTTTTTGAATTGCTTCACCAAGGGTCGTTTTTCCATTTAAATATGCAATGGTTTCTTTATAACCAATCGCTTGGAATGCCAACAAAGTATCACCATATTTTCCAACCAAGCTTTTTACTTCTTCTAGTAATCCTTGTTTAAACATTACATCTACCCTTTTATCTAATTGCTCATAAAGCCATTCACGTTGGGGTAGTATACCAACAAAGGTAGCAGGGTAAAGTAATGTTTTTAATTGAGTTTTTTCTTGTTCACTTTTTGTTTTACCTGTGGATTCTAGAATCGCAATCGCTCTCATGACTCGTCGACGGTTTTGATGATGAATTTTTTGACTTGCTTCTAAATCCAAAGTTGCTAAATAGGCATGAAGTTGGGCATTATCAAAAGCATCAAATTTTGATGAATCAGGGTTAATTTGCTGAGGGGCAAATTCAAAGTCATATAAACTAGCTTTCATATATAAACCAGTGCCACCGACCATAATAATCCGAGGATGTTTAGGTAAGAGTGTTTGAATTAATTTTCGAAAGCGTTGTTGATAAATTGCAACAGAGAGATTCTCCAGCGGGGACACCTCATCAAATAAAAATGGTTTAAATGGTCTCATCATCAATATTTCTTTGTTGGTTCCGATATTTAATTCTTGATACATTTGAAAAGCATCCGCATTGATAATCGGTGCATTCCAAGCTTTTGCTAAGGCAATCGCTAAGGTTGTTTTTCCAGAACCGGTTGGTCCACCAATCACATAAATCATGCTAAAAACCTGAACGATTAAACATCGCTTCTAATTGTCTTTTACTAAATTGAACCATCGTCGGTCGACCATGAGGACAGGTATATGGGTATTGGCATTGGAATAATCGATTAACAAGGGATTGCATTGCTTCAATCGTTAGTAAATCCTGAGCCTTGATACTGGTTTTGCAAGCTTTGGATGCCAAAGCATAAAGTCTCAATTTATCAGGTTCTATAGAAGGTTCTTCAAATAATTGATGGAGTAAATCTTCTACATAAAATTGCGGGTTTTGCATCGCCCAAGTTGGAACGGTATTCACTTTGTATACATTCGCTCCAAAAGGTGCAAGTTCAACACCGATGGATGCAAGCGTTTGTATTCTATCTTCGGTTAACAATTTAGCATCGCTTGGTTTAACATCTACCATCACAGGGACTAAAGGCGCTATTGCAAATTTCTTATCGTTTAATAAAGTTAATTGCTTTTCATATCGAACGCGTTCATCAGCAGCATGTTGATCAATTAAATAGATGCTACCTTGCTCATCTCGACACACAATATACGTCAAGTGCATTTGGGCAACAACCGTTAGTTGTTGAGGTTGCTTTGAGCCAACGAGATCTAATGGAACCCAATCGATTGATGGATTAGTTTCTCGAAGTTCAAGAGAAGATGGCGGCGTTTGTTGAGATAAATAAGTTGTATTTTTTTCAACAAAAGTAGCTTCGCTAGGTGATAGATTTAATGAAGATAACGTTTGTCTAATCGCTGGAACTAACGATGTTTTTAGTTGATCTTCTTTAGATAAGCGTACTTCTTTTTTGGTGGGATGAACGTTTACATCAACTAAACTTGGATCAACAGTAAGATGAAGAAAAAGCCATGGATATCGAACAGGAGGTAAGTAAGGACGATAAGCCTCTAAAAGGGCTTGATTGATTTTTGGTAAGGTCACTGAACGACCATTCACCAAAGTGTACATATTATAACGATGACTTTTAGCTAAACTTGGTAGACCTAAATAGCCGGTGATGTTTACATCATGCGTTGTCAAAGAAAACGGTGCTAATTGCTTTGCAGTTTGTAGTCCAAAAATTTGACTAATGACTTGTAAAACATCCCCCCGACCATCCGTAATGAATGAGTTTTTACCATCGATAAACAAAGTAAAAGATATACTTGGATGGCCTAGAGCGATACGTGAAACTACATCGATAATATTTGCTGTTTCTACATAATCATTTTTTAAAAATTTTAAACGAGCAGGGGTATTAAAAAATAAATTTTCCACCTTCACACTCGTACCCTTTCGACTGGAGATTGGTAAAATTTCAATATTGCCATCTAGAGATTTTAATTGATAGCCAGGACCTTGGCCGGTAGAGGACTCAATGGTTAATTGGGACACACTGGCAATTGACGGCAATGCTTCTCCCCTAAAACCTAGAGTCTTAATTCTAAATAAATCATATTCATCTTTGATTTTACTGGTTGCATGTCGAAGAATTGATTGCGATAAGTCATCACGGTCCATGCCTTCACCATTGTCTCTAACTTCAATCAAAATCCTCCCCGCATGTTCAATCATAACTTCGATTCTTGTGGCATGAGCATCGATGGCATTTTCAATTAATTCTTTAATGGCGCTTGCTGGCCGTTCAACGACTTCACCAGCTGCAATCATATTGCTTAATTGACTATCTAAAAGCTTAATTTTTCCCATATGAAACCTTTAACGATGATTTTTCTTTAATGCAATGAGTACTTGCAGTGCTTCCATTGGCGATAAAGTTAATGGATCAATATCTTGAAGTGCTTTAACAATAGGATGTGTATTTTCTTGAATAGTTTTCACTGCGATAGGTGGTGATTTTTCCAACGTAGATAATATCGTTTTAGCGCGTTGGATTAAACTTGGAGGCAGTTGAGAAAGCTGAGCTACATGGATACCAAAGGATTGACTCATGGATCCTGGTTTTACTTGATATAAAAAAGTAATTGTATCATTTTCTTCATGAACAGCTACGTGGATATTCTTCAGTTGCGGTAAAGACTTTTCTAATTGTGTAAGTTCATGATAATGCGTAGAGAATAATGTCTTTGCTTTGAGTTGTGTAGTTGCATATTCAATAATTGATTGGGCTAAGGCCATACCATCATAGGTAGCAGTTCCTCGACCAATTTCATCAAAGATTAAAAGCGTTCTTTCATTCGCGTGACTTAATGCAAATTCTGTTTGCGTCATTTCCATCATGAATGTGGATTGTCCACCCATTAAGTCATCACTTGCACCGATACGGGTATAGATAGCATCTAACCACATTAGTTTGGCAGATTTTGCAGGAACAAAACACCCAATTTGCGCCATAATCATTAGCAATGCAATTTGCCGCATATATGTCGATTTACCACCCATATTCGGTCCGGTGATGAGAAGGGTATTGGTATGTGAATCCATCTCAAAATCATTAGCTACAAAAACAGATTTTTTTAAAGCTTTTTCAATCACGGGATGACGACTTTGTTGAATATGAAATGCCTTATCCTCCGTAAAGGTAGGTTGGACAAATTGATAGGTTCTGCTGACATTTGCAAACGTGGATATGACATCTAATTCTGAAAGTTTCTGGGCTAAGATTTGTAAGTCATAAGTGGAGGGTTCCAATTTTTCTACCACGTTTTGAAAAATAGATTCTTCCAGTTTTTTTTGCATTTCTTCTGCTTGTAACAATTGACTTTCTAATTCTTTCAAGGGGCGATTGATATAACGTTCTCCATTGGACAATGTTTGTCTTCGTTCATATTCAAACTCTGGTTTGATGGAAGACAATTGGCCATTGGAAATTTCAATAAAATAACCAAAGACTTGGTTATAGCCAACCTTTAAGTTTTTAATACCCGTTCTTTCTCTTTCTTTTAGTTCGAGTTCAATTAATGCTTTTTTCCCACCTTTTGCTAATGACATCCAATGATCTAACTCATTATTAAATCCAACTTTAATGAGTCCACCATCTTTGATACTGACGGGAGGTTCATCTTGAATAGCTTTGTTAATTAATTCAATAAGC
>JBEDEK010000070.1:0-8655 GCA_041175745.1 Bacillota bacterium
CAATAAGCCAACGACGAGGGCCACATCCCATTTTCTTAAATTTCGTAATAAGGTGATATCGATAAACTGAGTTAAAACAATATTGCCACCAATGAGACCCATTAAAATGATACTGATGAAGTTCATGCTTGAGTCCCTCTTAATCGTTGAATGAAAGCTATCCATAGACCAGCAAGGAGTAATAAACCAATCGCTCCTTGATTACCTTGAAAAATAGGCAGGCGATAAATAGAATCCAAAACTTCAATACTAAACAACATCGTATTGTTGATTGGATTAGCAAATTGAATCATCCCTAAGCCCAGTACATCTGAAAAGATACCAATGGGCAAAACTAACGCTGCAAATCCAACGACTGAACCTAATGTATTCAACAAAACATCTCGATAACGATCTGTGACCACTACGGTTTCAACTCTTGCAAGAATCAGTCCGCTTATGGCTATAAAAGGTAAGATAACTTCCATTCCTTGGACCCATCCTGGAAGGTAGGCAACCGCAAGCATTTGAATCAACGTTCCGACACTCGCCATGACAATCATAATTAAAATCCATTTATTGTCTTCTTGAAATTGTTTTCTTAATAGGTAAAGAATAGAGGTTGATAAAAATAAATTCAGTAATAAGGCAATTGACATCATCCATGCACTGGTTAATGACATACTTCCTGCTAGTAAAATAAACAACCCTAAACCTAGCGATAAGACTAAATGTTGCTGTTGGAATGCTTGTTTAAATGCTTTCATATTAGGCACCGATCCTCAAAGCGTAATCATCGCGAATCGCAGTTAAACTATTGATCACCCCACGTCGTGTAAAGGTCGCACCTGTCGAAACCGTTAACAAAGCTGCAGTCCATGCATTGGTATCTGCTATTGGTAATTGCTCAATCGCTTCAGGAAAATCAAGTAATGCATCAGCACCAAAACCAACGGTTTCAGCATGTTGAATGATGACTAATTTTCGAATGACACCTTCACGAATACCAACTTGATAGCTAAGACCTGAAGCATACCCATTGGTGACCACTTCATAAGTCATCGCGACAACCTCATCTCCCATTGAATAGCTTCGATAAGTTTGAATGCCTTCGTCAAGCAGTTCACCAGATGCTACTTCAACTTCACCCAAGGTATAACCCGTGAAGGCGTTCAAATCCAATAAATCTAAATAGGTTTGATTTAAACGATTATCAATGATCGGCTGCGTGATCACTTGCGTGGCGAATAAAATTGAAAATGCTGTCAGTGCTGTTAATCCAACGGTTAACACAGATGGTAAAGGTTTAGCCATTGTCAGTTCCTAATGCATTTAAGATTGCATCAAAGATGCGAGTAAAACTTATCGTTGCACCACTGCCGGTGGGATTAAAGTTTGGATAGTTAGGTCCAGTTTCAGTCATTGCCAAAACATCTTGGACCGTCATTCCGATATAGTAATCAAGAATGTCATCAAGTTGATCTTCAAGGATACCTAAATATGGATTGCTAGTCGCTAAGGTACCACTCAAATCAATACCTTGAATCACATCATTGGTTTCATCGACATAAATCATTGCATTTAAAATATCGGGTTGATCGCATTCATCGCAAGCATAACTCGATGCACTGCCTTCTAAAATCACGATATTTTCAAAAGCTTTCTGTAAAGCTTTTAACAACCGTGATGTTGTGGTAGAAGCACCGGCGATTGTTAAATTTTCAGGCACACTTAATGGATTGATTAAAAGGAGTGATTCAACATTCATTGATAAATATTGGTTAAGGATGGATTGACCTGAACTTTGCCAAATCAAAGTATATTCGCTACTCGTTATCCCTTCGATGATATCAATTTTCACGATTTGAAATTGACGATCAACACCGACATCAACGATTAATTCAGTGGGTGTTTCATCATATTCATGAAAATAGCCACTATACGTTCCTCGATACGTCGCATATGGAATGACCACGACTTCGCTTGATGAAGATGAGGAATTTGTTTCTGCAGCAACTAAGGTCGGTAACACTGTCATACCTACGGCAAAGACCATTAAAGCACTAAGTAATGCATACCTTTGTTTAAGAAATTGTGAGGTTAATCCAACGGTATATTTGTCAATGACAGGTGAAGCCAAATTTGCCACAGCAATACCGTAAACCACACCTTCAGGTAATGCAGTCTGAGTTCGGATTAACAAAACAACGATACCGGCGATGATACCAATCATCGCTTTACCAAAATTGGATGTTGGAGAGGTCACTGGATCCGTCAACATGAACATCCCACCAAAAAATACCGAACCTAAACTAACGAAGGTAAAAGCGTACCATAATGGATTGATGTTGTGAGCGAGGGCTAATCCAAAAGCTCCAAACCAAACGGTGCATAAGAAGAAAACAGTTGGCCGCCAATTGTGGGCCTTTAATATTGTCAAAATTGATCCCAATATTACAATCAATAATACAGACGTTTCTCCTAAGGCACCGGAATAGTTACCTAAGATTAATTGCCAAAGGGAATTGACCGGTAAGCCATCAAGGTTACCAGCAATCCATCCTGGATTCAACGTCGCAAATGCAGTGGTGATGGTTTGACCAGTTTGCGTTAAACTTGGGACATCTTGGATGCGATCAAGATAACCGGTTAATTGCCCACCAAAGGCAAGGCCGACAAAAATTCTTCCAAATGCTGCGGGGTTAAATAGATTCATCCCAAATCCACCAAAGGTATATTTAACAATTAAAGTTGAGAATAAACTGCCAATGATCACAACGTAATAAGGTGTACCAATCGGTAGCGTTAACGTTATAATTACCGCGGTAACATATGAATAATGTTTTTTTACAAAACTCAAAAAATATGAAATTAAGCGTCCATCTTTGATTTGATATCGAAGGGCTGCCACGAAAAGATCAGCAAGAAGTGTGACCACTAAAGCGGTGATCATCATCCCAATCCCTTTGACTGCATAATCTAGTCCATGGGTGAAACCGTGAAATCCAATTGAAAATAAAAACAAGCCAATCAAACCAAGGGTATAATCACGCATCGCTCGTTTCGTTTGAGCAACGGGATTTCTTAAAAAAGGACCTGGGGACGTGACAAATCTGGTCATGATGCTTTCACCACTTGTTTTGCTAATTCGATTCTGGTTTTAGCTTTACCCAAACGAACCGCTTCAGTGACTTCAATTTTAGAAGGGCAAACATAGGTACAAATGCCGCACTCTACACATTTCATCGCATCAAGTTTGAGTAGCCTTGCTGTGTTTTGGCTATCAAGTGCAAGTTTAATTTCTATAGGCTGTAAATTAGCAGGACAGTTACTCGTGCAGGCTCCACATCGTAAACAGGTTTCTTCTTGAGAAGATATCGGTGCTAAAACTGTAAACCCTCCAAAATGAGGTTGAACAGAAAAACGATCATCTTTGACGGCTTTAGCAGACATCGGGCCACCAATAAAAGCGGTGACGGAATCCATCGCATAACCACCGATAGCTTTAACAACATCACTCATTAACATTCCAACTGGAACTTTAACGTTCACTTCTTGATGTAGACCTGCACCGGATAAGGTTAAAATTCTTTCGGTAACAGGTTTGCCATAAGCCACAAGTTGGTGCAAAGCAATCGCAGAGGTTAGATTCGAAACTATCACTTTGGCTTCTAAGGGGAATTTATCATATTCACGATGTAACACTGTGCGAACAAGTGTTCGTTCCCAACCCATCGGATAAACATCTGGGACGGATTGAATCTCAATCTTTGGAAAATCTTTAAGGTAAGGTTCTAATGCTTCTTTGATTGCAACCTTGGTTTGCTTAAAGGCAATGATGACTTTTTGAGCGTTTGCTGCGATTCGAAAGTATTCTGAACCTTTCATTAATTCTGCTGCATAACGTTGAGCGGCTTGATAATCCGTCGATAGATAAGGTTCGCATTCAACGCCATTAATTAAGACAAATTCAACATCTTTTGCAGATTGGTATTTAAAATAAGTTGGAAAACCAGAACCGCCTAAACCAGTTAATCCACCTTCTTTCATTTGCAGAATAATTTGTTCACGAGTAGGTTGATTAGATAATGGTTTTAAAGGAAGTTGTGGTTGGTATTGATGATCATTTTCGATAACAAAATGTGCAACGGCTCGACCAACAATTGGGTGATATTGGTCAACTTTATCAATGATTTTTCCTGACACACTACTAAAGAATGGGACATACATGTCTTTACGAATGCCAACCACTTGACCAACTAAAACTTTATCGCCTAACGCTACTTTAAGATCAATATCAACACCATTAGGACCAACAATGGGAATGTAAATGAATCGTTTAGCTTGTTCTGGTAATTCTAAAATTGAGGCATGGCTGCTTGCTTCTTTTCTGCCATCGATATGAAGGGGTTTTAAAGCGGTAAAGATGTTCAAGTTCATACACCCAAAGTATAAACAAAAAAATGGTAGTTGAGTACCATTTTTCAAGGATTAATTTTGTAAAAGCGTTTTCAAGCCTTGGGGGTTCTTGACTTTGGACGAATCTTAATCATATGGCCCATTTTATCTTGTTTAGTCTTGAGGTAGAATTCGGTTCGTTCATGATGGTTCAATTGAATCTTTAAACGATCAACAATTTCAATGCCGAATCCCGATAACGAACGTATTTTTGTAGGATTGTTTGTCATCAATTTGATTTTTGAAACGCCTAAATGTTTAAGAATTTGAGCACCAATTCCATATTCCCGAAGGTCTTCCGGAAACCCTAAAGCTAAATTAGCTTCGACAGTATCCAATCCCATATCTTGTAATGCATAAGCGCGAATTTTATTAATCAATCCGATTCCACGACCTTCTTGACGCATGTAGAGTAAAATGCCGCGACCTTGTTTTTCAATTCTTTTTAATGCAGCTTGTAATTGTTGACCACAATCACAACGTTGGGAGCCAAAGGCATCCCCCGTTAAACATTCTGAATGGACTCGAACTAGCACAGGTTCATCCGTTGTCACATCACCTTTAACTAAGGCGACATGATGCTCACCGTTTAATTTATTCACAAAACCAACCATTTTAAAAACGCCATGTTTGGTGGGCATTTCTGCCGTTGCGATTCTTTCAATATAGGACTCTTGTTGTCTACGGAAGGCAATTAGATCGGCAATGGATAAAGAAAGAATTTCATTTTTTTCTTGATGGAGCTGATTGCCAGTCAATAAGCGACCGACACCATCACAGCTAGGAACTATAATACCTACCGGTTCTAACTTAGCTAAATAGGCAAGATCAACAATCGCTTCAAATGGAGAAGCTTTCTTTAAGGTACCGCCAAGTTTTACTGGATAGGTTTGGTAGCCTACATCAAATCTGAAATTTTCAAAACTTGATGTTGAGGAAACAAGTGTTTTCATCATCGATTCAAAAAAATTAGCATTTAAAGCATACCCTAAATTTAAAGCGCCTAGGGTTGTCATCGGAATAATAAAATCATTGTTAGCGTCTTTTAAAGAATTGGTAATGGTTGCGTATTTATCAAATCCTAATGCTAACATCACCATGCCAGGAACGCTATGAAGTAATTGAACTTTTTTATGTTTAAGTGCTGCTTCTGCTAATTGAGCATAATGGGCGGGGGAATCTAATTTTTCATCATCAACAAGTAAAATTTTTTCACCGGACTGTAAGCATTGAACCGCTTCGATAACGGACAAAAATTTAAGCATGGATTTAAAATTACCTAACGCCCTTTCTGTGCTACTACGATTATATCGCTGCCTAAAATGAAATGGTTGCGAAACGCAACATGACTTGATTCCTTTAAGGTAGCAAAGCCCAAACCTTCCACCGGTGTTTTGGCATCTTTTCCGCCAATAAGAATCGGAGAAATTTGTGCATAGATGCAATCAAAAAAATTCATTTTGATGAAACTTTCGTGAATGGTGCCACCACCTTCGACAAGTAAAGAATGAATTTGATGCGTTTTCAAAGTTGCCATCAACCAAGTTAAATCAATGTTTTCAGAGGTGGTTGGATCTAAAAGAATTGTTACGCCTAATTTTTTCAACGCTTCTATTTTTCTTGAGCCATGATTTGCTTTTGTGGCGATAAAAGTTTTTGAATTGGATTTGGGCTGGACAAGCGGTTCATCTAATTCAATTTTTAAATGTGAATCTAAAATGATACGATGGGAATCCTTACCTTGACCCTCACTTAATCTTGTTGTTAATAAAGGATGGTCAACCTCGACCGTGCGGATACCAACGAGAATCCCATCATGACGATGACGAAGTTCATGAACAAAAGATCGTGTCAACGGACCAGAAATATATTTTGAATCACCTGTATGAGTGGCTATTTTTCCATCTAAGGACATTCCAAAGCTTAAGGTAATCCAAGGGCGATGATTGCTAGAGGATTGGAAAAAAACTTCCATTTGGTTTCGGAGTTCTTTTAATTCAGAAAGTACGATAGCATCCATATGACTCCATCATACTACTTGTGATACATTGATAGAGATGAAACGCTCACTTCTTTTATTTTCACATCAACTGCATCCACTGTACATTCAGCGTGCCAACCTTGATAAAAAAACGGATGAAATCATTTTCATTGATTCACAAGATCAATGGACACGTTATCAATTTCATCTCCAGCGTTTAGTCTTGCACTTTTCTGCAGTCTCTCATCGGATTGAGGAATTAAAAAAGGATGGTTGGCAAGTCCATTTGTTTGAAACACAAACCTTTGAACAAGCACTTTTAAAATTTAAATCCATCCTTTGCTTTACACCAACTAATTTTTACGAACAAGATTGGATCCAAAAGCACCCCAGGGTTCAACAATTAGTTGATCCATTATTCTTAATCTCACCTCAAGAATGGATTCAATTGTTACCAATTCAAAAAACGTGGAAATTAGATCCAATTTATCAACAATTTAGAAAACGTTTTTCAATTCTTATGAACGGGGATAAACCAATTGGTGATCGTTACTCGTTCGATACAGAAAATCGCCAAGGTCCAACAAGCGATTTATTTTTTCAACAACCCATTTGGTATAAACCTGACTCCCTTACCAAATCCGCCATGCAAATGATTTCAAAACGATTTGCAAATCATCCCGGAAAGCTGGATTCATTTGCCTACCCCGTAACAAGAGATCAAGCTCTCGAATCGCTTCATCATTTTCTTAAGACCCGATTAGCGACGTTTGGTAGCCATCAAGATGCAATGATGCAGGATGATCCATGGATGTCACATTCATTAGTTTCAAGTTCATTGAATATCGGTTTATTGAGTCCGATGGAAGTGATTGAAGCAGCAGAACGAACTTATCAAAAAGGAATTGCACCCCTAGCTGCAACAGAAGGTTTTATTCGACAAATTTTAGGATGGAGAGAATATATTCGTGGCGTCTATCTTGTCATGGGGCCAGACTATCTCAAGGTCAATCACTTTCAACATCAAATGCCCTTACCAAATTTTTACTATGATGCAAAAACCGATATGCATTGTTTAAAGTCAACGATTCAAGAAACCATTGATCATGGTTATAATCACCATATTCAACGATTAATGGTGTTAAGTAATTACGCTAATCTTGCAGAAGTCTCCCCTCAAGCAGTCAATCGTTGGTTTAACGAGATGTACATTGATTCTTCTGAATGGGTTGTAGCTGCTAACGTTTTAGGCATGGGTTTACACGCAGATGGTGGAAAAATGGCGACCAAGCCTTATATCTCAAGTGGAGCTTATCTCCATAAGATGTCCAATTATTGTGAATCGTGTCCTTACCAAGTCAAGCTTAAAACAGGAGAAAAAGCATGCCCATTCAATAGTCTTTATTGGCATTACATTGATGAAAAATCTTCGAAACTTATTCGTAATCCACGAATGAGCATGATGGTGAAAGTATTAGAAAAAATGCCAAAGACTGAAAAGGATTTATTAATTAAACAAGCTAAGCGCCATTTGGATAGCAAAAGATGAAAAAAGTTAGTCTTGTCTATTTCCAACATGACTTACGCATCCACGATCACCCTGGTCTATACCAAGCCAAAAAAAGTGGATTACCAATCGTTGGTGTTTACCTTTTAAATCCAATTGAATTGCAAAATACAAAATGGGGATTCTTAAAAATGGGACCTCATCGCCAACAGTTTCTCTTTGAAAGTTTAATCAACCTAAAACAAAACCTTTCTCAACTTCATATTCCTTTCTTTGTCTTTACTAAAAATGAAAAAATCGCCGCCAAGCAATTACAAGAACATTATGAAATTGAAGCAATCTATGCTGCGATAGAACCGGGTGGTGAAGAACAAAATCTCTTTCAATCTTTTCAGAAAGCATTGGGTGTTAAAAAGGTATTGTCATCACATGATAAACCATTATTATCACCTGACCATTATCCATGGCTATTAACGAATTTACCGGGTCGTTTTACGGATGCGAGAATGAAAATTGAATCGTTGATCAACGTTCATCCTACCTTGCCAAGTATTTCTTCCCAATCACCGATAGAAGAAGGCATGGCGGATGATTTTGCAGAAATTACCAATCATCCCTTCAAAGAAAATACGTTCATCAAAGGCGGGGAGGATGCTGCTTTGCTGCATTTAAACCAATATTTTTTCCAGAAACAATCTGTCTTAACTTATAAAGAAACAAGAAATAACAT
>JBEDEK010000071.1:0-6487 GCA_041175745.1 Bacillota bacterium
GCAATAAAATAGGGTCCTTTTTCTTTGGTAATTTCAGGATGCCCAAGATAAAGATTGATTCTTAATGATTTATATAAACCATGAATAATTTTTCTTAATCGTGTATACCGGATTGATAAAGGAATTCTTTTCTTAAACCAGACGTTCGGGAGAATGATGAAAAGATAACCTACAAATAGTTCCAATAATAAACGAAACCCTAAACGAAGGTACTTAAACATACCATCATTTTACAAGATTTTTATCGTTCTTGTTAGGATTTTAAAGGCAAGTGTAAGGGTTCTAAAAAGTCGCAAATAATCGTTGGACCAATGCCATCAAGAACCTCAAGTCTCCCCTTTACACCAATGAGGGTACCAACTTTCATCGTCATAAAGTATTGGTTCGTTGCCCTTGCCCAATGTTGTATGGGAATTTTATCTTCAATGAAGATTCCATGTTGATCTTTATAGGGTCTTTGAATTTTGATGAGTCTCACATTATCCCTGATCGCTTCGTCCATTAATCCAATCACCATCACATTTGAAATCATACATTCCTCCATGACAAAAATTTTATCCAAGATAACATTAAATTAGTCTCAATAATGTCTAATTATTGTTTCAACAGTAAAAATCTTAAAGGTGGAATATGACTTAAATTAAGGGTTTGGCTTACTTCAGTTTCTCCATCAAAGATTAAAGTTAAATTTTGTAAATCTGTGGGCATCATGATTTGGTGAAGTGAAGGGTTCCAAATGAGAACAAAATGTTCTTTGCCTAAATGGTATTGAACCGAGATTGCACCATGAGAGAGGCGGTGGAAAGATAAATTTGATTCATCCCAACCTTTAGGCGCCAAGCTTCTGAAACGTTTTCTTAATTTGATAAGATCCTTAAAAGCCTTCACCATCCAAGCGCGTTCATCGAGTAGTTGATACTGAAACTGATTTACTTTATCCCCAGATTGAAAAGAGTTATGATCACCATTTTTACTTCCACCAACTTCTTGTGCCATGTGGAAAAAAGGAATACCGTTAGAGAAAAGAATTAAACTATTTGCCAAGATAATTCTTCTTAAATGAAACATTTCGCCCTCATTAGCTTGGCATCCGATCAACTTATCAAAGAAAGTGTTGTTATCGTGACATTCTACATAATTAATCGATTGCGACGGATGACTGACTTTAGTGGGCCCTAAATGGGTGAGATAAGAACCCAATAATAACGAAGGTAAATGTTCTCCTGCATCAACATTTCCAGTAGCAAAGCCGGTAACACCTAGGTCATGATCGTTATTTCCACCTTTCAAGGTGTTTCGAAATAAATCATTAAAGAAAGCAAACTCTGGAAGCAAATGGCTATTTTCAGTGATACCTTTGTCTTCTTGAGGAAGAGATGTTGGCATATTCCAGCCCTCACCATACAACATGAAATCGGGTTTAATTTTTCTTACTTTATGCTGTATCTGATACAAAGTTTCACGGTCAATAATACCCATTAAATCAAATCTAAAACCATCCACATGGTAGGTCGATACTGTATGCGTTGCAGCTTGAACAATGAGATGCCTTACCATCGGTTTATCTGTTGCTAAATCATTCCCACAATAAGAGCCGTTGCTCATTTGCCCATTTGGATGTTTTCTAAAATAGTATCCAGGGACAATTTTTTCAAATGGACTATGTTGATAATCATAAACATGGTTATAAACTACATCAATATTAATGCGTATACCAGCTTGATGATATTGGCTTACAAGTTTCAAAAAATCCCGAATGCGTGAACGTGGATCTGTCGGAATCGAGGCAAAACTTCCTTCTAAAGAAAAATAGTGATAGGGATCATAACCCCAATTATAAGAATGGGGAATGTTGAATTCATTGACACTACGATAGTCGGTCACTGGTAATAACTGTAAATGCGTGATACCTAATGAAGTCAAATAGTCAAATCCAACAGGCTGCTTTTGTTTGGTTTTTTTATTTTTTTCAATAGCCCCTAAAAAACTTCTTGGATGGGTGAAGGCAATGGAAGGATCACTTGATAAATCTCTTACATGCGCTTCATAAATAATAGCATCTTGATAATTCTTAAACGTTGGTAGTTGATCATCGTACATTTGAATTTTTAAAGATTCAAGATCAATAACAACGCTATAAACACTATTTAAACTTAAAGCAAAACTGTAAGGATCAATAGTTTCTTGATACTGACCATGATTGACAATCCCATAACGATAGTACTTGCCATCATGATTGCCTCTTAAATCGGTGTAATAAACACCATTAGTTTTTCTTTTCATCGGATAGACATTTTGCTTTTGGCCTTCTTCATCAAAAAAAATAAGGTCGACCATTGAGGCGAGTGGTGCCCAAACCTGAAAGGTTGTGTTTTCTTTTTGATATTGATAGCCTAAATGTTCTTTTGTCGCATCACATGCTTTATCAAAACCATCGGTATGCATTAATGCCTCAACATTGATTGGAAGAGTGCCAATGTGCTCAATAACCAATGCATAACTATGACCCAAAACATATGGTTCTTTTGAACGAAAGTGATAGACAAACTGGCCATTAGCTTTATCTTCTTTGATGAATGTTAATGGCAATAAATTTCTTGAATTGATGTTTAATTGAATCGATTGAATTTGAAAAGATGATAAGGACTGGGAGGAAGCATAGACGACATCAAAATTATTCAATAAACGAACTTGATTTAGATTCATAAATATCCTGTTATATTATAACCAAAGCAATTGCATATTCACCATCATGTGATATGGATACAAGGTACGCCTTCTTTTTAAATAAAATATAAGGGGCACCGTCATCTTGGTGTAGTACTTCAATCGAAGATAAATCGGGTAGAGGATGCTTATGGTAAGCCTTGATAAAAGCTTCTTTAGCAGCAAAACGACCTGCCAAGTACCTACCAGGTTGATGATGTGTGCTATAAACTTGATATTCCTTTGGTGAAAGAATCTTTTTCGCAAGTGTCGCTTGACCCTCAAAACGAGAAATTTTGGCCAAATCAATACCGATACCCTTCAGGGCTGGTTTATTTTTCATCATCTTCTTCTTTAAAATTTGGATTCACGAGAACTTTTCTACCACGGTTGTTATTTGGATTATCAAGCGAACCGTCAATGATACCCTCTTGCTGAAGTTGTTTAAATATTTTCAATGCACGTGGATAACCTGTGCTGTACGTTCTTGAAATCCATGACATTGAAACATAATTTCTCACACTTGCTGCGGCTTTAATTTCAGCGTACAAGGGGTCGACAAAACTTTCATTGACCATACTTGGAACACCAGATGCATCTGCAAATTGAGATGTTTTATCAATCAAATTTAAAAACCGTTCATCATATTGAGGTAATGCTTGATTGCGAATAAAGGCACAAATACGTTGAATTTCG
This sequence comes from Bacillota bacterium, assembly GCA_041175745.1. Taxonomy (GTDB): domain Bacteria; phylum Bacillota_I; class Bacilli_A; order RFN20; family CAG-826; genus UBA970. The sequence goes on from JBEDEK010000071.1 coordinate 3,403, forward strand.
CTATCAGAAATATAGGGAGCTTGAACTCTTATTTCCCCATATCGAGCGAAAAGTGGATTAACTAAATACATATCCCCGTTTCCACCTAGGATTTCTGCGCCAGCATGCCCTAACATCGTAATAGAATCCACTTGTTTACTCACTCTAAGAGCTACGATAGTTGCGAGGTTATTTTTAATACTACCCGTTAAAATATTCGTTGTTGGTCGTTGGGTTGCAATTAGTAAATGAATACCAGCAGCACGAGATTTCTGCGCCAATCGTTGAACAATATCACTGATCTGAGGGTTGACATTAATCAGGTCATTATATTCATCAATCACAGCAAAAATAAGCGGTAGGGGTGAAAGTTTATTTTCTTCTGCGTACTGATTATAAGTTTCCAAAGATATCGTTTCTGATTCTAAAAACTTTTCATAGCGCGATTCCATTTCATCAATTAAGCGTTCTAAAGCAATTTTTGCTTCAACAAAATCAGAGATGATAGGGGCTAAAAGATGGGGAAGATTTTTATATTTTGATAATTCGAACTTCTTTGGATCAATCAGTAATATCTTAGCCTCGGAAGGGGTGGCAGTCATCAGAATAGATGTTAAAAAAGAGTGAACAAATACTGTTTTGCCACTACCACTTGAACCCGCCACCAAAAGATGAATAATTTCTTTAGGTGTTAAGGCAATCACTTCGCCAAGAATATTACGCCCAAAGGGTAAAGCAAATTTATTCTTAAAAAGCGGTTGAGCTCTTTGATCTTCCAAAAGTTCCTTATACCCAACCATAGAAATACGTTCATTGAGTACTTCGAGTTGACTTACCGTTTTTCCAGGAACAAGTTCCTTTAGTGACATAGGAAATCCACCCAAGGCAACAGCTAAATCACCTAAAACTCTTTTGACTTGGCTAATTTGAGCACCTTCAGCCATTTTGACATCAAAGGCAGTAACTGCTGGACCAATTTGATAATCGACGATGGAAGCTTCGATACCTAAAGCCATAAACTTTTGATTTAAAACTTCAACTCTTTTTTTGGTTATTTGTTCGTTAAATTCAATATCGCTTAATGCTGATCGGCTATCAAGCATCTCTAAAGAAGGTAGTTGATACGGTTTAAGTTTTACTGAATCATTACTTTTAGTAACATTAGTTGTATTTGGTCGTACCAAGGGGGTTGGTTGTATCGTTGGCATCACATGCTGAGGAACATCAGGTGCTTCATAAGTTGACGATAAAGAAGCCGTTTGAATTGGTTCTTCAACTTCTTCATCTGATGCAAGAGAACCTGTTTGAGTTAAAGTAGTTGAATCAGAACTTTGATGAATGGAAGAAGATGGAGTTTTTTGAAATTGGACTTTGGAAAGGCCTTGAACACTTTGACCAGGAAATAATGAGCGATACGTTTGTAATCCTTGACCATTTGCAAGAGGTTCTGCATAAATATGCGTTTTATCTTTGGAAGGTTTTGCTTCCGCAATTTTTTGGAAATAAGCTTTTTCTTTTTGTTTAAGCTCGAGTTGTTTTGCTCCAAACCTTATTAGTTGAAGCCACATTAACTCCAAACTCAATGCAATACCAACAATAAGTAATGTAATCCAAATAACCATTTGGATACTTGATAAATTGAGAGTTGCCATCAAAGCCACTAAAAAATATCCAATAATTCCGCCGCCAATTGAAGAGGATAGTTCAATAAACGGGGTGGTTAAATCTGGAAATTGATCAATAAAAATGTCAGAAAAATTACTCAGTGATACGATTGGAACAGGATTAAGCATCATCAATCCATTGACCGTTGCCATGGCCAACAAACTTAAGATGGCTAGACTAATACCAAGAAGCGTTAAGGACCATTTTAATTTTAAAAAGGGGCGATTTAAAAATAATGCAAGTCCATATCCGATAAAGAACAAATAACCTAAAAACCTTAATTGACCAATAAAAAAACCAAATCCAACATTGATGATGATCGCTACAATGCCTTGGTTAATGAGGCCAAGTAACGTCAACAAAATAAGGAAAGAACCCAATCCAAGTTTAAGATACTGGTCTTGCAATGGTGGAAAACGCGTGGCATCAAAGGTGGTTTTTAATTTCATCTATCCTATTATATCAAGGAAAATTATTTAACTAGCTGAAGTTGTAGGAGGTAGTGGAGTGATTTCTGGATCTTCATAAAGAACAATCAATGGAAGAATAACAGGATTTTTTCCATTGATTCTTTTTAAAACCTTACTGATTTTTTCCACGACATTTAATTTAAAGTCTTCGAGGGATTGGAAAGCTTTATGTTTTAAGAAATCTTCAATTTCAGCTGTAAAAACTTGAGTAACTTCTTTAATAATATTTTCTGATTCTTTTACAAACACAAATCCGCGCATTTGAATATCAGGACCTGCGATGATTACTTTTTTCTTTTTGGAAATAGTGGCACCTAAGATGACGATGCCGTCTTCTGCCAAACGTTGTCGTTGAACAATGACATCCTTTTTAACATCCCCGACCCCAAGACCATCAATAAGAACATCACCCGTAATCACTTTATCCAAATCGTGCGTTAATAAACGAGGTTTTCCTTCATTAAACTCGAGTACTTGACCGTTATCCATCAAAAAAGTGTTAGTGTGGTTTAATCCTGTTCCAGCTGAAATTGCTAATTTTGCATTGGCGACCAAATGAACATATTCACCTTTCATCGGTAGATAATATTTAGGTTTTAATAAGCTTATAAAAGTTTTAATATCTTCTTCTTGAGCGTGCATCCCTCGAATTTGTTTACGAGTAATATTCGTTACTTTTGCACCTGTTTGATAAATACCATCAACCGCATCCGTTGCAAGGACTTCAAAAGCTGGCGCAGATGGGCAGGCAACAATAAAACTGTCTTGATCACTTAAAACAAATGTTTTATCTTCATTTGCATTGTTAGCAAGTTCATCCATCTTCTTATAAACCTTTTCCCCTTGACCCATCATAATAATCACTTCATCGCGGATGGCTGTTCTTAAGTGATTTTCCCTCGATATGACTTTTTCCTTGGGTAAATATAAACTCCCTAAATCAACAAATGTTTTAATATAGTTTTCAGTTT
>JBEDEK010000072.1:0-4679 GCA_041175745.1 Bacillota bacterium
TATGGATTATTCCTCACACTAAATTACACACGACTTTATTAACCAAGAAAATTGGCGATCCCGTCAATATCGAAGTCGACATGCTAGCGAAGTATGTTGAGAAATTAATGCAAAAATGAAAAAAATATTTTCATCCATCATTGAAGCCGTTCAGGCTCTTCAAAAAGGTCAACTCATCATTCTTGTTGATGATATACATCGTGAAAATGAAGGTGATTTTGTCATGGCAGCGGAATTTGCCACTGAAAAAACGATTAACACGATGATCACGTTGGGTAAGGGTTTAGTTTGTGCACCGATCAGTGAAGCGGTTGCTAAACAACTAGATTTACCATTGATGGTCAAATCGAATACGGAAAGTTTCCGCACCGCCTTCACCATTTCAGTGGATGCCAAAACAAACACCACAGGCATCAGTGCAAAAGAACGGGCAGATTCCTTAAATCAATTAGCCAATCCAAAAGCGAAACCTGATGACTTTGTTCGTCCGGGTCATATCTTTCCACTCATTGGTAAAGCTGGTGGCGTCAAAGCTCGACCCGGACATACCGAAGCCTCTTTAGCGTTAATGCAATTAGCCAAACTTCAACCCGTTGCCGTCATCTGTGAGATCATCCTTGCCGATGGTAAGATGGCTCGTCGTGAAGATTTATTTGTGTTAGCGAGCAAACTAAAGATGCCAATTTTAGACATTAGTCAATTGTTGAAACCTTAAGGAGGATTCACCATGAAAAAAATTCATATTATCGTATCCGAGTTTAATAACCCAATCCCCGAACAACTTTTACAGGGTGCTATGCGAGCGTTGAACGATCAAAAATTTCCCAAACAACAAATTGTGGTTACGAAAGTTCCTGGAGCGTTTGAATTACCAATCGCTGCTTTAGCAGCAGGCCAACAAATGCAAACAGCCGCCGTGATTTGTTTAGGGGCCGTCATTCGTGGAGAGACCAGTCATTATGATTATGTGTGTTCAGAAACCGCTAGAGGGATTATGAATGTGGGTTTGCAATTAATGAAACCTGTGATTTTTGGAGTTTTAACCACCGATAATGAAGCACAAGCAGAAGCACGAGCAAAAGCTGATAAAACCAATAAAGGTTATGAATGTGCGATTGCTGCTTTATCCATGATTAACGTATTGAAATCACTTCGTTAACATCCAACAAGGGTAACTTAAATAATAGTGCCAAGGCAGGAAACGTAATCTTTCCTTGATAGGTGTTGAGGCCACTTGCAAGACCAACATCTTTTTTCATCGCTGCTTTAAATCCGAGATTGGCAATCGCTAGACCAAAAGGTAATGTGGCTTGGTTAAGACCAATCGTTGAGGTGCGAGGCACTGCACCAGGCATATTGGCGACGCAATAGTGAATCACGCCATCGACTTCATAAATCGGTTGATCATGGTATGTCACTTTACTGGTTTCCGTACTGCCACCTTGATCAATCGCCACGTCGACAATCACTGATCCTTTTGGCATCATCTTTAAGTATGATTTTTTAATTAATTTTGGTGCAGCATCACCGGGAATAAGCACCGTAGAAACTACCAAATCTGCATGTTGAATGCTATTGAGAATATTGGTTTCATTCGAAGGTAAAAGTTTAAGCCGGCCATTTGCAAAAGGTAATAAAGTTTCTACTTGATTAAATTTCACATCGATTGCCGTCACGTTTGCTTGCATGCCTAAAGCAATTTGCGTAGCATTAAATCCGGCATAACCATTTGCGCCTAAAACCACCACATGTCCTGGTTCAACTCCGGGAATGCCACCTAATAAAACCCCACGTCCACCAAAAGCTTTTTCTAGAAACTTTGCTCCTTCTTGAACGGCTAATCGCCCTGCAACTTCTGACATCGGTCTTAAAACAGGTAATCGCCCATTACCATCCTTAATGGTTTCATAAGCGATGGCAGTAACTTTATTTTTCAATAAAGCTTCGGTTAAAGGTTTCGCTGCTGCTAAATGTAAAAAGGTATAAAGAATTTGATTCGGTCTTAATAAATTAAATTCTTCCTCAAGCGGCTCTTTTACTTTGATAATCATCTCTGCTTTTGCGTAAATGTCTTGAATGGTTGGTAAAATCTTACAGGCAACTTTGATGTATTCTTCATTAGAAAAACCCGAACCAATGCCAGCGTCTTGTTGAATCAAGACTTGATGACCTGCTAGGATATACGCTTTTGCAGAGGCGGGGGTTAAACCAACACGATATTCTAATTTTTTAATTTCTTTTGGGACACCAATGATCATAGGAGTCTCCTCGATTCGAGTTTATTATATCACTCAGTTTTGAGTTTACTTGCTTCGCCATGTTGGACAAAAAACATCGTAATAAAACTTAATAAAGCAAAGAAGGTTGCATAAGGAAATAACAATCTTAAACCAAAGGCTGTCATCAGCGCACCAGATAATAATGGTGTGAAGATTTGGGCGGCCATCGATGCTGTGTAATAATATCCAGTATATTTTCCGATATTACTGCCAGATGACATTTCCACAATCATCGGATACGAATTAACATTAATTGCGGCAAATCCTAAACCGGCAATCGGCATAATGATATAAACAATCCAGGAACTTTCAACGGTTAAAAATGAGCCAACTAACGTACCTAATGCTAACATAAGTATTCCAATTAAAACGGTCTTTTTTCTACCAATTTTATTCGCCAATGCAGCAAGCGGTAAAAAACCTATTAAAGCAGCGATATTCGCAACTGTCACAGGCAATACATAATTGGTAATTTCTAAAACGTTACTGGCATAATCGGTAAACTTGGTCGTGACTGCATTGAAACTGAAGAACCACAAAAAGACAGAGACCATGATTAACCAAAAACTTAACTGATATTCTTTTTTCAGTGGAGTGACAACATTATCTTTTCTTGCTTGTTCTTCTGCTTCCGTTTCATAACCCTGTTCAATTGAAATACGATGCATGTCTTTGACCCAGGCTACTTCTTTTACAATTAATCGGAACAACAATAGAATCGCAACCATCGTTAAAGAAAGCATGATAAAGGAACGTATGTAAGGTGTGAATTCTGTCGTTGCTGCATTAATAATCAAAGTGGCAACGATATAACCAAGTACCCCCATTAAATTAATAATGGCATTGGCGACACTGCGAAAAGGTTTAGGCGTAATATCTGGCATCAAGGAAACTGCAGGAGTTCGATAATAAGACATCGCAATCAAAACGATAAATAAAGTAACGATGTATAAAATTAAATAAATCGGTGAGATCGAAGTAATTTGGGAAAAAATCAAGGTATATCGAACAAAGGATGCATCTAACTTACTCGAGAAATAAACCACATCACCAATAATGGTATAGGTTCGATTGTTTGTTGTGGCAATATCAACAATGAAATCTTTTAAACTAGCTTGTGTTGCAAAACTGTAGGTTTCATTGGTTTGCGTAATGCCTAAAATACCTGCATCAACAACTGCAGATTGTTGATAAAAGTCCACCAAGGCAACACCAACAATAAAAATTGCAGCGATAATAATACCTAACGAAATAAACGGGGTACGTTTACCCAACTTAGAAGTTGATCGGTCCGATAAGGTGCCAAAAAAAGGCAATAAAAATAACCCTAATAAATTATCAAAGGTCATGACAAAATTTGACCAAAATGGATTCAAACCAAATGAATCAACAAGCATTTTAGAAATAACTGCTTCATAAAATCCCCAAAACAATTGGATTGATAGGAATGCTAAACCAATTAAAATGGTGCGTTGGTAATTTAACTTCATGATTAAAGGGATTTAATTTTTATTGTCGCCGCTAAATTTTCAAGTTCGGTAAGATTGGTGATATCTGCGCCTTCAACTTTTTTAACCGCTAATGCCATTGCAAAAGCTAAAGAAACTTTGTGATCAGAGGTCTTTTCAAATTTTGACATGTAACCGGCAAGGAGTGCATCACCTGCACCAACGGTATGTTTAACTTTTACTTGTGGAGCTTCAACATGATAAGCTTTGGTCTTATCTACGAATATAGCCCCATGTTCACCAAGCGATAATAACACTCTGTTTTGCGTAATTTCTGCGACTTTTTTAGCTTGTGGAAAAAGTTTTTTAACATCGGTTGCTTCGGTATCTGCTAAAAATTGGAACTCAGATAAATTAGGCTTAATAATTAAAGGCTTATATTTGATTAATTTCTTTAATTCTTGACCTGATACATCTAAGACAAAATCAATCTTACGTTGAATGATGTATTTGACAATTTGCTCAATTAAACCAGTTTTATCATTGGCAGTGGATGAACCAGAAATTACCACAATATCTTTTGGTGTGATTGTATTTAATTGATTTAGCAAGTTGTTGAGTTCAGAACCATTAATTTCAGGACCAGAAGCATTGAGTTCGGTTTCTTGATCATGAATTAATTTAACATTGATCCTCGATGTACCTTTAATCATGGTTGGTCGAAGATGAATATTCAAATAACGACCAAGTTGACCTAACATGTAATCACCCGTAAACCCACCAAAAAATCCTAATATCGTAGACTTTACACCGAGTGTATTAAGCATTACTGACACATTAATACCTTTACCAGCAGATACCACTCTTGCATCAGTGGATCGATTCAATGTGCCGAGTTTTAATTTAGGTAAATCTAAATAGTAGTCTAAACTTGGATTGAGGGTGATAGTGT
>JBEDEK010000073.1:0-7158 GCA_041175745.1 Bacillota bacterium
AAACAAATGACCTAGGTAAATCGCCGGTCTTCCTTGCTCAAATAAATCTAGACTTCCTTATCGATTTAAAAACAAGCCCAATTAAATTTAAACCGATTCCTCGCTTCCCCAGCGTAACCAGGGATCTCGCCTTTTATATTTCCGAATCCGTTAGTTTTAATCAAGTTGTAAAAACTGTTAAAAAAGCAGGAAAAAAACTAGTGGATCAAGTCCTATTATTTGATATTTACCAAGGACCGCAATTACCTAAAGGTCAAATTTCAATGGCGATACGAATTGTGTTGTTGGATGAACAAAAAACACTACAAGAAGAAGAGATTACACAAACGCTGACTGCAATCAAATCCGCCTTGGTTTCTGAATGTCAGATTAGTTTACGAAGTTAACCTTTTTACCTTTCTATCAACTAAAGCAAACAGTGTAAAAATTGTTTGCTTTTTTTTTGAATCACTCTATAATTAGAGCATAGTGGGAGAAAGTGGGATACATGTTTTTTGGAAGTTATCAATACACATTAGACGATAAGGGAAGACTAGTGATTCCTTCAAAAATGCGATTGGAATCGGGTCCTGTCTTATTTGCTATGCGTGGATTTGAGCACTGTATTTCATTGTTTACCCAACAAACGTTCGCTCAACTTGTCCAACAAGTGAACACGTATGACTTCAATCAACCTAATGTCCGACAATACTTAAGAACCGCATTGGCTTCCGTCATCGAACTACCGATTGATGATCATGGACGTATTCAATTACCACAAGAAACGCTTAAACAATTCAAATTAGAAAAGAATATCAAGATTATTGGCATGAATGACCACATCGAATTATGGAATGCTTCAACTTGGCAACAATATGAATCGGAAGTTGCAACTCAATTTGAAGAACATGCTGCCAACCTTAGTAAAAAATGAACGAACATCACTCCGTATTATTAACGGAAGTAATCAACGGACTTCAGATTCGCCCCAATGGTATCTATCTAGATCTAACGATAGGGAGAGGAGGACACGCTAGTCAAATATATGAAAAGTTAAAGTTGGGTCGTTTGCTTGGTTTTGACCAAGATGCCACTGCTATTGAAAGTTTACAAAATTGGCAAAAGAATCGACCTCTTGCAAGTCTACATCATACGAATTTCAAGCATTTTACAGAAGTTTTAAATGGATTAGGTATTAAAAAAGTTGATGGTATTTTACTAGATCTAGGTGTCTCCAGTCCTCAGTTTGATGTCCCAGAAAGAGGATTTAGTTATCGGTTCGATGGCCCTCTCGATATGAGAATGGATCAAAGACAATCGATGACTGCGGCAAGCATCCTTGCCACTTCAGATATTAGAACCTTAACGCAATATTTCAGAGAATATGCAGATGAGACCTTCGCCTTTCCAATCGCAAAAGCCATCGTCAATCAGAGAGTTAACCAACCCCTAAAAACCACATTTGAGTTAGTAAACTTAATCAAAAAAGTTAAACCGGCTAAGGCTTTAGCAAAAAAAGGTCACCCAGCTAGACAAGTCTTCCAAGCATTAAGGATGGCTGTGAATCAAGAGGTAGAAGTTCTAAAAAGTGTCCTTGAATCTGCGACTTCACATCTTGGACTACATGGTAGACTCGCAGTAATCAGTTTCCATTCTGGTGAGGATCGAATCGTTAAACAATATTTCCAAACTTTAACCGTTAGTCAAGGTCAACGTCATGGACCAGAAAGATATCTGCCAGTACCCGCAATAGCGTTTAAAAAAATTAAACCTTATCCAATCCTTCCAACCGAAAAAGAAATGAAAGATAATCATCGTTCTGAAAGTGCAGTATTAAGAATTATAGAAAGGGTTATCGATGAAAAGTAAGCTCTATAAAACACATCGAAAAGCTTCCTACTATCGCTTAAGGCGATTAGGTTATTTTTCGATGTCTTTAATGGTGGCCACTATCATCGTGGTCGTGCCGCTTACTTTAGCACAAGCGAGTACAACCACGAGCAATCCAGTTAGCTCGACCACTATCGAAAGTTCATCTACAAGCCAAACAAGTTCCATATCAGAAGAAACGTCTTCAGAAAACCCTTTTGAAATGGAAGTGAGAATGGGTGGAAGCGAATTGTTTAATAAATTGATCATGGTCCACAACCCATAAAAGGAGAACAATATGGATACCATTTCTTTACAAAACACGAAGACCTTAGAAAAAGTCTTTACCAACGAACTTCAACAACGTAAGTCAGTCCTTCAAAATCGAAGAAACTTGTTGTGGAGTGTGTTGTTTATTTCTACCATTATTTTAACGATTTATCTATTGACGCCTTTATTTTCAATTATCCAATAAAGGACAATATGGCATTAGACATTCCGGTTTTTATCTTAGAGATTGGTTCGGGTACCATTAAATTACTCGCGGGCTACGAGCTCAATGCACGGCCAGTTATTTTACACGTCATGCAATCGGAATATCATCGCGTTTTGATGCAAGATAAACTTGTAGATCCCAATAAGACAACACAAGTCATTAAGAAATTAATCCGCGATATGGAAATTCATTTAGGTAAAAAATGTGAAGCCATTCATGTTGTGCTTCCCCCGGTTCATCTTGAAGTATTCCATGGTGAAAAAAGAACCAATACTGTCGATCCAAATGGCATCATTCATCCTATGGATATTCACAATTTACATTCAATGTTCCAAAAAGAATTTGTCGGCACCAATGTTGCACAAGTGTGTATTGTTCCAATGAGTTATCAAATCGATGGTGATAAATATTCTGTAAATCCACCGATTGGTGAACAAACTTCGAATATTGTTTTACAAGCATATGTTCAATACATTCTATCGACTTTTTTCCAAGGTATCCTTCAACTGATGGAGGCTGTTGGTATCAAAGTCAAACGTTATATCCTCGATGGTCAGGGTATTGCAGATATTATTGAAACCCAATACAAGGACTTTGTTGCAACGTACGTTTTGATTGACCACGGCGCAAACCAAACCAATTTAAATTTAGTATCCCAACACAAATTAATTCGTTCTGAAACCTTAGAAACCGGTTCAGAACAATTGACAGCTATCATCGCTAATCGGTTTGGAATTACGCTTGAAGAAGCAAGAATCCTTAAGGAAAAGTTTGGATATGAAACGCGTCAACAAATCTTTGATGGGATGATATATCAACAAAATGGCATCGTCATTCGACAATCGAATTTCAATCAGGTCATTAAGGAATTTTACGATCATTTAATCGATGAAATGATGATGACTTTACAAGAATATCGGGTTGATAAAGAAACGATGGACCTAACAGATATGAAGTTTGTGTTGGTAGGTGGTGGTGCAGCGTTACCTGGTATTACCACTTTATTAAAACCACTCGGTCAAGGTCAAGGGGTTGAAAAACCTTACATTCGAACGGTTGGCGCAAGACACACTCAAACTTTATCTTTACTGGGCGGTTTACGTTTTAGTTATCGCTATACATTGGTTGAAGATGATGTGAGAATTTTTACGCGCTTAGAAAGACAAACGCCATCTACAAAACGCCGTTTCGTCAATTATGACGAAGAATAAAAAAGAAAGAGGATGTGAACATGGGAAGAGAAAAATTTGTCGTTGATAGTAGTGAACCAGCAGCCAAGATTATTGTCATTGGTGTTGGTGGAGCAGGCAACAACGCTGTGAATCGCATGATTGCAGAAAATATGAATCATGTTGAATTTTTTGTTGCCAATACCGATAAACAAGTGCTACAAACATCTCAAGCAAAAAATAGATTAATCCTAGGAGAAAAAACCACGCATGGTTTAGGTGCTGGTGGATCTCCGGAAGTCGGTAAACTTGCTGCAGAAGAATCAAAAGAAGAAATTGCGGAGATCGTCAAAGGCGCCAACATGGTGTTCATTGCAGCGGGTATGGGTGGTGGTACCGGAACCGGTGCAGCGCCAGTCATTGCCCGGATTGCTCGTGAAGCTAAAGCCTTAACCATTGCGATTGTTACTCGCCCTTTTACTTTTGAAGGTAAAGGTAGAATCGCCAATTCCGTTAAAGGATTAAATGAATTAAGGGATGCAGTTGATGCGATTATCATTGTTTCCAACGATAAATTATTAATGTCAGCTGGTAATCAACCCATTGGTCAAGCTTTCAAACAAGCGGATGATGTGCTTGCGCGTTCAGTCAAAACTGTAACGGATTTAATTTTAATGCCAGCGGTGATTAACCTTGATTTTGCCGATGTGCGAAACGTCCTACGAAATTCTGGATTAGCGTTGATTGGTTTTGGCTTAGGACAAGGACAGAATAAAGCGTTTGAAGCTGCTCAAAGTGCGGTCAGTTCGCCTTTATTGGAATCGAGTTTAACAGGGGCATCCAAAGCCATCGTTGCCGTTACCTGTGGGCCGCTTGTTTCACTTTATGAAGCCCAAGAAACAGTTGATCGCATTCGAGAAATTGCTAGTACCAACCTTGACATTAAATTTGGTGTTAACATCAATGATCAACTCACAGATCAAATTTTAGTCTCTGTCATAGCAGCTCAATTTCCAGAAGAATACGACTATACAACGGTTCCAAGTCCGTTAACAAAAACCACCAATCCTGTGATAAAACCAGATCCGGAGCAAAGCATTTTAAAACCCCAAGATCCTCTACCGAAAGCGACAAGTAAAGAAGATGAAGAAGATTTACTGCCTGAATTTTTATCTGGCAAGAAATTTTCTTAACCACATTTATCCCTATTTAGCGTATAATTTAATCAATCCATTGAAGAAGCCACATGGATGCTTCATTAGAGACTTCGTGGTCGGTGCAAACGAAGAACCCCCATCCATATCCCTTCTGAGGGTGAACTGAATTCAAGTAAGAACACCGGCTCCTCCCGTTATCGAGGCCAAATGAGCGCGTTGTTTACAACGAAGCAAGGTGGTACCACGTCAATCCCACGTCCTTTGCACAAGGACGTTTTATTTTTTTAAGGAGAACGTATGGAATTAAAAGAAACTTTATTGATGCCTAAAACAACCTTCGAAATGAAGGCAAATTTACCTGTGAAAGAACCGCAATTCATTACATTTTGGCAAGAACAAAAATTGTATGAAAAGATGCGAGAAAAAAATAAAGGCAAACCTGAATACCAATTGCATGATGGGCCGCCTTATGCAAATGGTGATATGCACGTTGGCCATATGCTTAACCGCATCTTGAAAGATATTGTGGTGCGTTATCAACACATGCAAGGGTATGATACACCCTTCGTTTTTGGTTGGGATACGCATGGGCTACCAATAGAAAACTACATCACCAAAAAAGGTGTTAATCGTAAAACGATGACCGTCCCAGAATTCCGAGCATTATGTGAAACCTTTGCCAAAGAACAAGTCGAAAGACAAAAAAATCAAATTCGCCGCTTAGGTGTGATGGGTGATTTTGATCATCCTTATTTGACTTTAGATCCTCAATTTGAGGCCGCTCAAATTGGCGTTTTCGCCAAAATGGCCCTCAAAGGATTGATTTATAAAGGCCTCAAACCAGTTTACTGGTCACCAAGTAGTGAATCCGCACTTGCCGAAGCGGAAATTGTATATGAAGATGTCACTGATCAAGCGATTCATGTAGGTTTTAAAATTAAAAACGGTAAAGGCATTTTACCTTTAGAAGCACAGGTTGTGATTTGGACCACCACACCTTGGACTATTCCTGCAAACCTTGCCATCTCTGCACATCCGCAGTTTGATTATGGCTTATATCAAACGAATAAAGGTTTGTTAGTCTTTGCTACGTCATTAGAATCAACGGTTATTGCTCAATTAGGATTAACCCAGTGTCAATTAATCAAAACCATCAAGGGTAAAACTTTAGAAGGTATTGAAACGCTTCATCCTTTTTATCAAAGGACCTCTGCCATTATTCTTGGTGAACATGTCACCAATGATACAGGTACAGGCTTTGTCCATACTGCACCGGGTCATGGTGAAGAAGACTTTATTGTTGGTACAAAATATAAATTACCCCCGCTATGTCCAGTCGATGGAAGAGGCTTTATGACCGAAGAAGCGGGTGAAGATTTAAAAGGATTATTTTATGCTGATGCTAATGGTAAGGTCATTGAAAAACTAACTAATGCAAATGCTTTGCTTGCTGTTCATCCCTATTCCCACCCATATCCTCATGACTGGCGAACAGGTAAACCTTTAATTTATCGAGCAACCCCACAATGGTTTGCTTCGATTGAACCAATTCGCGAAACGTTACTCAAAGAAATTGCCCGAGTCAAATGGACACCATCTTGGGGTCAAGTGAGAATTCATAACATGATTAAGGACCGCGGTGACTGGTGTATTTCAAGACAACGCACATGGGGTGTTCCGATTCCTATTATTTACCATGAAGATGGCTCACCCATCATGGAAGAAAAAGTTTTTCACCACATTCAAAAACTCATTGAAAAAAACGGAAGTTCATTTTGGTTTAGTGCCGATGCCAAAGATTTACTGCCACCGGGTTATCGTCATGCCTCTTCACCCAATCAAGGGTATAAAAAAGAAACAGACATCATGGATGTTTGGTTTGATTCTGGATCAAGTTCATTAGCGGTTTTAAAAACAAGAGGGATGAAATTTCCTGCAGATCTTTATTTAGAAGGTAGTGATCAATACCGAGGATGGTTTAATTCGTCATTAATTATTGCGGTTGCCACTGAAGGGGTATCACCTTATCAAAATATTGTTTCCCATGGATTTGTTGTTGATGGTAAAGGAGAAAAAATGTCCAAATCAAAGGGTAATGGCATTGATCCTCTGAAAATGATGCAAGTCTATGGTGCCGATATTATGCGCTTGTGGGCAGCTTCAATTGATTACACCGCAGACGCTCGCGCCAGTGAAGATATTTTTAAAGGCAATGCAGAAGCATACCGGAAGGTTCGTAACACCTTTAAATTTATGTTAGGAAATCTATCTGATGGTGATGGTTTTTTCAATCCAAAAAAATATCCAATTACAAGTTTAAGTTGGATTGATCAGTTAGTCATGTCAAAACTCAATCAAGTGACATCGCAAGTAAAAGAAGCGATGAATCAATTTAATTTCTCAGAAGCAAGTTCCACCTTATTAACGTTTATGACGCAAGATCTTTCATCTTTCTATTTAGATATCAACAAATATATTCTTTATTGTG